>NZ_JACJFI010000729.1 GCF_014164505.1 Shewanella sp. SG41-4
GACATTAGCCCACCATTGACTTGCACTTTTTCAAAAGTGGCTTGTTGCAATGTATCTATGTGCGACAAAGTCTTAAATTTTTCAGGGTTCGCTAACCAATAATCAGTACCCATATCAAACGGGTTCGCGGCAACTGCCACAACAGCTAAACTGGCTTGTTCTTCAGCAGTGAGGCCGATAGACTCACTTAGTCTTTGCTGGACATTTTGTTGTTTAATCTTCAGGTTTTCGCGGTAATCCCAATCATCTTCAACATCGGCTATCTCATCAAAACGACTTAACACAAACACTGTACGAGGTAGTAAATTGAGATCTCTAAACAACCATTTTAAATCCTCATGATGACTCTCTTTAATCGGATTGGTTGAATTCATCACATATAGTACAAGGTGTGCTTCACTAACATACTGTTTAGTAATGTCTTTAAACTTCTCTATTTGCGTGCTTGTTGCATTCAGTTTTTCTTTAAAACCAAATAAACCCGGTGTATCAATAAGCTCACAATCATCAAGTTGATACGTTTTTACTGTGTCAGATGACTCAAGATGACTAATGTGCATAGTATCTACGTCAAGTTTTTCCATCCAAGCCGCAGCTATTGAAGTTTTACCTTCCGAAAAGCCGCCTATTAATGCAATTTTTAATTTTCCAGATTCAATTGTCGTCATTGCATGGTGCAATTTTTGAATTAAATTATCATCGAAACCTGCACCCGCTTCTTGACCTAAAGCTAAAAATTCACCTAGTTTATTCAGTAACATGCG
>NZ_JACJFI010000072.1 GCF_014164505.1 Shewanella sp. SG41-4
GTTGTTGACGCCTAAACCACCACCAACGTACCAAGGTGTTAGTTCTTCTGCAGCTGATACAGCAAAAGGCAACATAGAGGTGAGTAATACTACTTTAAATGTGTTCTTCATCATATTTTAGTCCATTGTTATTTTACTCCACCATACATGCATGTAACGGAGTTGTTATAATCATGCATAACTGACACTTAATGTGGTGTTTCTTTGTGTTTTAGTCAGCGGCGCAATTATGCGGGGTAATTGGATGTTTATCCATAGTAAAAAGGATTAATTTTTTGTAATAGTCAATGATAAGTCACTGCTGGTAAATTGACTGATTAATAAAAAGTTATTTAAAAACAATCAGTAAGTTGATTTGTTTCGAATTGTAAACGATTAAAAAATAATTGTTAATAACTCCTTTATTTTTAATAAGTTAATGTAAATACTAAAAAACTAAGTTTTTTCGGGTAACTTAAACAAAAAATACGCCTTAGCGGCGTATTTTTTGTTAGTTATGCAAGATTAAATTAACGTGTCCAAACCCAGTTTTCGATTTCTTCAGGGTCTACACCATTCGCTTTGATATAGTTTTTGTGGTCTACCAAGCGTTGTAACATGTCGGTCGTGATGGTCACATGTTGTGATTCATCAATTACGCCTTGCTGGAACAACTTGTATGCCATATCGATAACTAAATGGTAGCGAGAAGTACCGTTACGCACACCCATATCAAATGGTGTAGTAGTTGAACCTTCTTCTTCATAACCTTTAATACGGAAGCGACGGTTACCTTTATAATCAAATACTAGCTTTTTGATGGTGTTTGGGTAGCCATGGTAGTTGAATACCACGCCTTTATCTTCAGTGAAGACTTCATCCATCATCCAAGGCTTGCTTTGGAATTTAAGACTACCTAAACCACTGCTGTGGAGTTCTGACACACTTACAAAGCGAATACGTACTCTTGGTAAAATCTCACGGATTAATACCAATGAAGCCATACATTCTTGCGTTGCATAGTCACCACAACCTGCAAGTACTACATCTGGGTTTTCATCAGAGGCGAAATCCCACACCATGATGCCGTCTTTAGCTTGTTTACGGGCTTCATCAAGTGATAACCACTGTGGTAGAGATTTCTTACCAGCAACGATAATGTTTAGTTTATCGCGATCAGCATATGCTCGTTCTGTGTAAACCAAGGTGCTGTTAGCATCTGCAGGTAAATAAGCAGAAATAATGTTCGGATGTTTCTCTAACATGCCGCCTAGGAAAGACGGATTCTGGTGAGAATAGCCGTTGTGATCTTGACGCTCTAATAGTGAAGACAATACGACGTTACATGCAGGGATAGGCTTGCGGAAATGAATGCCTTGGCTTGCATGAACATATTTACAGTATTGATCCGCCATTGATGACACTACCTGTGAGAAAGCCTCATAAGTTGGGAACATGCCATGACGACCTGTGACTGTGTAACCGTGTAACATACCAAAAAGTAAATTTTCAGATAGCAGTTCAATCACGCGGCCATCGCGAGACATATCTTGATCCCAGCTTTCGATTGGCCACTGCCATGCGCGGTCGGTTTCTTCAAATACAGCTTGCAGTTGATTTGAATATGTTTCATCAGGACTGAAGATGCGCAGGTTACGTTGATCGCGGTTTAGTTTGAATGCATCACGCATCCATTCGCCCATTTTCAGCATAGAGTAACCACGTTGACCCCGTGGAGTCTCTGCACCGTAACCTAGTTTTGCTAGATCTGGGTTTGCTAATGCACGTACCACTTCGCCGCCGTAGCTTAGACGTTGACGGCCACAACATAACTCTTTTGGTGGCATCAAAGACATAATGTCTTTATCAAATATCAATTCACCGCTTTCAGTAGTTTGCACTAATTCGTCAAACTTGTAGCTAGCTAACCACTTATCAAGTGCTTCAAGATGGCCTTTATCTTTGGCACAGTTGCTCACTATCACTTGATGAGATTCGCAGTTACCTGCTAGTTTTTTGCCATCATATTCAGTGGTACCAGTCCAACCTTTTGCCGTTCTCATTAAAATAACTGGCCAGCGTGGTTTAACAACATCTTCACCTGAACGAGCTCGACGTTGAATGTCATTGATCATGTCATATGACAAGTCCATTGCTGCAGTCATTTGTTCAAAAATATCGGTTTCCATTTCATCGTCAACGATGATTGGGTGATAACCAAGACCACGGAATTCTAAATCTAGCTCTTCATGGCTCATACGTCCCATACGGGTAGGACCAGAGATTTTGTAACCGTTAATATGTACGATTGGCAGTACAGCACCGTTGTTATCTGGTGAGACTAAACGGTTGGCATACCAAGAGGCTGCTAGTGGGCCTGTTTCAGCTTCACCGTCACCAATTAAACAGGCGGCAATTAGATTTGGGTTATCTAATACAGAGCCCCAAGCAACTGAAAGTGAATAACCAAGCTCACCACCTTCTAGTATTTGACCTGGTGCTTCAGGGTTTGCATGTGATGGATAACCGTAAGCTGCTGAGAATTTTTTACAGATATCTTCGATACCCGTTTCTGTATAAGGTATGGTCTCTGGGTAGAAATGGCTTAAAGAACCTTCTACAAATAAGTTAGCCTGTACTGCTGGGAAACCGTGGCCAGGACCAACAAGGTAAATGAATTCACGCTTATGCTTAACAATAAGACGGTTAACGTTAGCGTAGACAAAGTTAATACCAGGACATGTTCCCCAGTGACCAAGTAAACGAGGTTTTATGTCGGTATGTTGTAAAGGACGCTTAAAAAGTACGTTTTGCTTCAGGTAAATTTGCGATGTTGCCAAGAAGTTAGTCGCTCGTACGTATTTTTTTAGTGCAGTTATTTCATTTGAGTTAGTCATTGTGACCTCGATTAAAAGTGAAAATAATTATTTAACTTTCTTTGAGAACACTGTATCTGTAATTTAATTACAATAATGTGGCCTTTATCTAATTTTTGACGAGTGACTATTAGTCTAGATCGCATTTTTGGCCAAGTTGTCGGTAATTACTTGAAATTTAATAACGATTTGTCAGTGCTTTAAACATAGAGCATTAATAACAGAAATGGTAAAATGTGATGAGTATCACTTGTTACTTTTTGTTTTATTTGTGTTGATTTATCGTGCTATTTACTTATGCAATGTATCTGGTAGGTAACTTGGTTTTATCATATATAGCCATTGATGAACTATACCTATTAATCCACCGTCATTAGCTTTTATAATGGCACCTTTATTTGGCTCTTTTATTGGTTTTACCGTTTGACACATAACAGCTTGCACATGAAGCGCTTGGTCTGTCCATTATGTGATGTAAAGTCAGCGCAATAGCCTGATACAGAAAAATAACCTTATAACGGGGAAGATTAGACAATATGGCAATGTTAGAAACGATTATTAATTTTATGAATAGCCTGCTTTGGGGCAAGCTATTGGTTTATGGGCTGGTAGGTGCGGGATTATTTTTCACCATTCGCCTTGGTTTTATTCAAGTGACTCATTTTGTTCATGGCATTAAAGTATTGGCTATTAGCCGTCGTCCTGGTAAGCATGGCTTATCATCATTTCAAGTCTTTTGTACCAGTATGGCGGCACGTGTAGGTGCAGGTAACATGGCTGGTGTGGCGGTTGCTATTGGTACCGCAGGACCAGGCGCTGTGTTTTGGATGTGGGCTATTGCAGTTCTTGGTATGGCAACTGCAATGATTGAGTCGACGCTTGCCCAAGTCTATAAAGTGAAAGATGGTGATGATCAGTACCGCGGTGGGCCTGCCTATTATATGGAGAAAGGTCTTGGTCAACGTTGGATGGGCGTGCTTTTCTCAATATTTTTAATTATAGCGTTTGGTTTAGTGTTTAATGCTGTTCAAGCTAACACCATAACCGGTGCGATGACTCAAGTGTTTGGTTTTGAGCCAGTCTACGTTGGTATTGGTATTGTTATTTGTAGCGCGTTTGTGATTGTTGGTGGTCTTAAAAAAGTAGCTAAAGCGTCTGAGTTAATAGTGCCTGTGATGGCTATTGCTTATATTGCAGTTGCTTTTGTCGTTGTAGGTATGAATATCGAAAAGTTACCTGACATATTTATGTTGGTTATCAACAGCGCCTTTGGTTGGCAAGAAGCCGCTGCTGGTGGTGTTGCGTTCAGTGTTTCACAAGCAATGCAAGCTGGTATTGCCCGAGGATTGTTTTCAAACGAAGCAGGTATGGGAAGTGCCGCTAACGTTGCGGCAAGTGCATCACCAAACCCTAACCACCCAGCATCGCAAGGTTTTGTGCAAATGATGGGCGTGTTTGTTGATACAATTGTTATTTGTACCGCAACAGCAGCGATTATTTTATTATCCGGTGATGCTGCCTCAAGCTCTGATGGTATTGCTAAAACCATTAGTGCATTAACCAGTCATGTAGGTGATTGGGGCGGAGCATTTATTGCTTTTGCTATTTTACTCTTTTGCTTTACCTCTATTATTGCCAACTATTCTTATGCAGAAACTAATGTGATGTTTTTGTCTGGCAATAGTAAGAAAGCCTTACCTTTATTCCGCCTAGTGGTTTTAGGTATGGTGATGTTTGGTTCTCTCGCTAAAATCAGTTTGGTTTGGGATTTAGCAGATGTGTCGATGGGGCTAATGGCAATTGTTAACTTAGTAGCCTTAGTCTTATTGTCTGGTTTGGCGGTTAGAGTTATCAATGACTACCGTGAACAGATTGATGCCGGTATTGATCCGGTATTTGACACCAGTAAGTTTCCTGAGTTAGCGGATCAATTAGAAGAAAAAATTTGGCCTAATTCTACAGAACCTGTTGAAAATAATATTTACCTATTAAGGTAATCGAAAAAACCATGCTACTACAGCATGGTTTTTTTTTATCAGTTCAGTATGATGACATTATGATTTTATCCGGAGCGTACTTATGCTGGTTTTAGTTTCACCTGCGAAAACATTAGATTTCGAAAATCCACCTATTACTGACACCCATACTCAACCGTGTTTACTTAAACAAAGCCAAACATTGATTGATGTATGCCGTGAATTAACCCCAATGGATATTGCCAGTTTAATGAAAGTAAGCGATAAAATTGCTGGGCTTAATGCAGCGCGTTTTGCTGACTGGCAACCTACGTTTACCCTTAATAATGCTAAACAGGCTATATTCGCGTTTCGAGGCGATGTCTACACCGGATTTGATGCCGATAATTTATCTGAGTCACAAATAGTTTCAAGTCAAAAGCATCTGCGTATTTTATCTGGCTTGTATGGTTTGCTTAAACCGTTAGATTTAATTCAACCATACCGGTTAGAAATGGGGACTAAACTCGCAAACGCACAGGGAAGCAATTTATATGCTTTTTGGGGCGAGACTATTACTGCTGAAGTTAACAAGGCGCTGAAAGAGCAGGGCGACGATATCATTGTCAATTTAGCCTCGAATGAGTACTTTAAATCGGTCAAAATTAAGCAGCTTGAAGGGCAGTTGATTACACCAGTGTTTAAAGACTGCAAAAAAGGTCAATTTAAAGTAATTAGCTTTTATGCAAAAAAAGCGCGCGGATTGATGGCCCGCTATATTGTGGATACCAAACCTACTAGTGTTGAACAATTAACAGCGTTTGATCTTGAAGGTTATTATTATAGTGAAGCGCAATCGACACCCACAGCGCCAGTATTTTTACGAGATGAACAAAAGTAACTCTCTATAAAGTAACGCTCTATAATAAAATCCGCTCAACAAAAAGCCCTTGAATAAGGGCTTTTTAGTATCAAAATTTTAAACTCGATTGATATAAACCAACTAGTGTTGTTCTTTTTGCTGAGTAACAGGTCTTAAGTCAATTTCTGATTGCGCCATCATATAAGCAAATTGTGCATAGGCTGCTGCACTTTGCGCGAGCTTTTTAGGATCAATTTTATCTAATGTGTCATTAGGCGTATGGTGATAATCAAAGTAATCAGTACCATCTTGGTTTAACGACGCTACCGGTACACCTAACGCTGGTAGAATTGAAACATCTGGGCCACCAGACGCTTCATTATTGCCTAGCTCTACGCCGTTTAAGGTCATGGCTGAATGTTCTTGTTTAACTTGCTCAAATGTAGCGGCATTGACGTTAAAATCAATTTTATATACTGGGCCTGCGCCAAAATCAGATTCTGCGGCAATATAATGTTTATCTAATTCATCAGCATGTTGTGCTGCATAAGCTTTACCACCGACTAAACCGACTTCTTCTGCAGCATATAGCACTACACGAATAGTGCGCGCTGGCTTTTGTGGCAAGTCTTGGATAAGTTTAGCTGCGGTAGTGACAATCGCCACTCCAGCGCCATCATCAATCGCACCTGTACCTTCGTCCCATGAATCAAGATGAGCACCGATAAGGACAATTTCGTCAGGCTTACTGCTACCGGTGACTTCTGCAATGACATTATAAGATGTGGCTATACCTAGATTTTCTGATGTCATATTTAATGCTAACGTTATGTTTGGGTCGCGCTTTAACATCGCATTAATTAAGTCAGCATCTGGATTCGACATTGCTGCCGCAGGAATTTTAGGCGTTCCTTCTTCATATCGCATCATACCAGTATGGGCCATTCTGTCATGATCCGTCCCAATAGAGCGGATAACGATGGCGACAGCTCCTTTTTGTGCAGCAACTATGGCTCCTCGAGAACGGCCTCCCACAGCTTCTCCATAACCTTTACCCGTAATATGGCGCTCAGTTTTGTGGTCGATGAATACAATTTTGCCTTCGATGCGCCCAGGAGATGCACTAGATAACTCTTCTAAACTTTCAAATCGTACAATTAGCGCCTGAATACCGTTAACCGGTGTCGCAACGCTACCACCTAAGGCGGTAACGACTAATGGCTGTTCATAAGGGGCTACTATGCTTGCGTATGCGCTACCTCTTGACCATGCAGGAACTTGAACCGACTCCTTGTACACTTTATCAAACCCGAGTAACCACAATTTTTCCATAGCCCACTCTACCGCTACGATGTCTTTATCCGTACCAGCTAATCTTGGTCCAACTTCTACTGTGAGTGATTCAACTATGTCATAACTTAAACGAGACGAAAGAGCTTGTTTAGCCAGCAGTTGACTGATAATTGCATCATTAGAATCATTAATTACTAATTGTGGTGCAGTGGCTTTTGTTGGTGTGGTTGTTTGGCAGCCAATAAGTGCTGCAAAAATGGCACCGACGAGAGTGGCTCTTTGATAGTTTTTCATGAGTTTCCTTTGATTATTTTAGCTAAGTCTCATTTTTTACAACAATCTACCAAAAAGTGTGCTTTATGTCCCGACTCTATTTGTAAGGGAACGCTATATTAGTGCGGGGTTAGATGAGGAGAAGAGCGCGTGATGAATATAGAAAAAATGCAGCAGCAAGCAGATCATGCGGTCGTATTGCTAAAAGCATTAGCAAATGAACGTAGATTGTTTATTTTGTGTCATCTTCTTAATGAAGGTGAAATGTGTGTTGGTGAAATGAATAAGAAGTTGGGATTGAGTCAATCGGCTTTGTCACAACATTTGGCGTGGCTTCGTAAGGACAATTTAGTCTGTACTAGGAAAGAAGCTCAAACCGTTTTTTATTCATTGAAAAGTAATGAGGTAAAAGAGTTAATTCAAGTATTGAATAATATGTA
This sequence comes from Shewanella sp. SG41-4, assembly GCF_014164505.1. GTDB lineage: Bacteria > Pseudomonadota > Gammaproteobacteria > Enterobacterales > Shewanellaceae > Shewanella. Next base: position 7,679 of record NZ_JACJFI010000072.1, read on the forward strand.
TTGTTACTAAGTTGACTCCGCAAACGTCTTAACGGATACATCTCATTAATGGTGTCTTAGTTAAGGCGTTTAGTTCGATTAATTTTATAGAGGTAGTATGTTGTTTGTTGGATAAGTTTAAAAACAGACTCTTTAATGCTACAAGCCTAAATGTATTAGCATGAACGATATTATCGCCTTCCATTTAAAATGGCTGTTTGTCAGTTGAAATTAGCTAAAATTCTCACCCTATTTGTTTCACTTCTTTAGCTCGCCTCCAATCTTGCTCTTATCAAATAAAACTTTTATAACAACTTTCAAAAGAACTGCTCTCAAAAGAAATTCATTTTTAATCAGACTATTTTCAGGGCCAGATCAATACTGATGTTGACCTTAATCTGTTGAGCTTAGATTGAAAGAGGGGAGGTCGCAGATGAGAAAGATAGGCTGGTAAAAAATAGTTATAAAAAAACCGGCCTAAGCCGGTTTTTTGAATCTTAATCTACTAAAACTTAAGCTGCGATAGCTTTAATTTTTGCATTTAAGCGAGCCTTCTGACGACCGGCTTTATTCTTATGAATAAGACCTTTAGTCGCCATACGGTCAACAATTGGTTGTGCAATAGCGAACGCTTCTGTAGCCGCTTTATGGTCACCGCTTTTGATAGCAGCGATGACTTTTTTAACGTATGTACGTAACATAGAGCGACGGCTAGCGTTATGCTGGCGACGCTTTTCAGATTGAAGCGCGCGCTTCTTTGCAGACTTGCTATTAGCCAAGGTGCAACTCCTAAAAACTGGATTTGATACTTTTAAAGGCCGAGGAATATGCCTGCTTTTTATCGTCTTGTCAACGATGGCAGCTGAATATTTATCATAAAGATAAATTAATCCAACCTAGCATGCCAAACTTCAACCCTACTCGTGTAATATGTGGCGTAATTCTACCAGCTCTTTGGTCTGTGTGACAGGGTTAGAATAGAATATTTGTTATAAATCCCATTAATTTCTTAGAAGAGACCGAGTGTCTGGGGGCTGTTTGAGCAAAAAATTATTTAAATCAGGTCTAATTGTTAGTGTTATGACGCTGATTTCGCGAGTATTAGGTTTAGTTCGCGATGTGGTCATTGCAAATTTAATGGGTGCTGGTAGCAGTGCTGATGTGTTCTTTTTTGCAAATAAAATTCCTAACTTCTTAAGACGTCTGTTTGCTGAAGGGGCTTTTGCGCAGGCATTTGTGCCGGTACTAACAGAGTACCAAGAAAAAATGACCCCAGAAGATACTCGTGAGTTATTAAGCAAGGTAGCCGGTACTTTAGGTGTGCTGGTCACAATTGTTACCTTGGTTGGCGTTATTGGCTCACCAGTATTAGCCGCACTTTTTGGTGGTGGTTGGTTTGTCGATTGGTTAAATGATGGTCCTAACGCCGAAAAGTTCGAACTGGCATCTGTGATGTTAAAAATTACTTTCCCGTACTTATGGTTTATCACTTTTACTGCCCTAGCAGGATCGATACTTAATACTCGTGGCCGTTTTGCAGTATCAGCCTTTACACCTGTGTTTTTGAATGTTGCGATTATTGCCGTAGCTTTATGGTATGCGCACACACTAGAAAATCCTGAAATTGGTTTGGCTTGGGGGGTGTTTTTTGGTGGGCTGATTCAGTTTCTATTCCAAATTCCTTTCTTAATCCGTGAAAAAGCACTCGTTAGGCCAACGTGGGGATGGAATCACCCTGGAGTGGTAAAAATTAGAACCTTGATGATTCCTGCTTTGTTTGGTGTGTCTGTTTCACAAATTAACTTATTGTTCGACACTTTTATAGCCAGTTTTTTGATGACGGGATCAATCAGTTGGTTGTATTACGCTGACCGTTTATTGGAGTTTCCTTTAGGATTATTTGGCATTGCTATTGCGACAGTTATTTTGCCTGCATTATCGCAAAAACATGTTAATGCTCATGGAAGCGGGTTTAATCAAACAATGGATTGGGGAGTTAAAGCTATTTTACTGTTAGGCACTCCAGCTATGTTAGGGCTAATTATTCTCGCTAAACCAATGCTGATGGTGTTGTTTATGCGCGGCGCTTTTAGCCTAAATGACGTTGAAATGGCTTCATATAGTTTGGTTGCTTATGGTTGTGGTTTACTAAGCTTTATGATGATTAAAGTATTAGCTCCGGGTTACTATTCACGCCAAGACACTAAAACTCCAGTTAAATATGGCATTATTGCCATGGTTAGCAATATGGTATTCAACCTTATTTTTGCCATTCCATTTGGCTATGTGGGCTTAGCCATTGCGACGTCAATGTCTGCGTTATTAAATGCAGGTTTGTTGTATCGAGGTTTGCATAAAACGGGCGTTTATCAAATGAGCCGACAAACGTTGTTTTTCTCGTTTAAAGTGATCATTTCTACCGCCTTAATGACCATTGCCATTATTTATTTTATGCCGCAACAAAGCATATGGCTTGAATGGCAAACCATTGAGCGTATGTATAAGTTGATTGAATTGATTGTTGGTGGTGCGGTTATTTATTTGTTGAGTTTACTCGCATTGGGTGTGCGGCCTTGGAAAATTAAACGTCAGGGTTAATTTATCCTATGTTAATGGCGAAGGGAGTATCTGCAGATTATCCTAAATTCGGTGTAATAATCGAGGTTGAAACTCGCATCTAACATTGATTTGGGTATATAATCTGCCGATTTGCAATAGGCAGTATTGAGCGTAATGGAATTAATCCGCGGTATACACAATATTTTACCTTCTCATCATGGTTGTGTTTTGACCATTGGGAATTTTGACGGTGTCCATCGTGGCCATGCGCAGGTGATCAGCAGCTTAGTGAGTAAAGCGCATCATTTTCAACTGCCTGCAATGTTAATGACTTTTGAACCGCAACCACAAGAGCGTTTTCGCGGTACTGATGCGCCAGCGCGTCTGAGTCTTCTGCGTGATAAAATTAGATTGTTAGATGAGCTTAAAATTGATCAGCTACTTTGTATCAATTTTACTGAAGCCTTTGCTAATCAACCTGCTGAAGCGTTTATTGAAGAGTTACTGGTTAAAAAACTCGGCGTTAAATATCTTGTCGTTGGAGATGATTTTTGTTTTGGTAAAGGTCGCTTAGGCAACTTCGATATGCTTGTTGCCGCAGGTAAAGAATTTGGCTTTACTGTGGTCAGTACACAAAGTTTTGTGGTTGGCTCGTTGCGAGTTAGTTCTACCGCAGTAAGAGAACAACTGGCGTTAGGGCACTTAGAACAAGCAAGGCGTTTACTGGGCCATCCTTTCATTTTAAGTGGTAAGGTTGCACACGGACAAAAATTAGGCCGTACAATCGGTTTTCCAACAGCAAATATTGCCTTAAAACGACACGTTGTACCTGTAAGAGGGGTGTTTGCGGTCCGTTTGTACTGGGATGGCAGCGATATTTATGATGGTGTGGCTAATGTGGGCTTTAGACCCACTGTAAACGGTCAAACTTGCAGATTAGAAGTCCATTTGTTTGATTTTAGCGGTGATTTATACGGTAAACGAGTGGAAGTAGAATTAGTAGCAAAGATCCGTGATGAAAAACCTTTTGAGTCACTGGACGCGCTAAAAAAACAAATTTTAAATGATGCAAATGAAGCTCGCGCTTTATTTAGCAACGATGCTAGCTGAAATGAATCAGCTTTAAATAATGGTATGGGATCAATGAGCGACTATAAATTTACTTTGAACTTGCCGGAAACTGAGTTTCCGATGCGCGGTAATTTGGCAAATCGCGAGCCAGAAATGTTAAATAGCTGGACGCAAGATGGGCTGTATCAACAGATCCGTGAAAGCCGTACTGGCCGTAAACCTTTCATTCTTCATGATGGCCCACCATACGCCAATGGCAGCATTCATATTGGTCACTCGGTAAACAAAATTCTTAAAGACATCATTATTAAGTCTAAAACCATGTCAGGTTTTGACGCGCCTTATATTCCAGGCTGGGATTGTCATGGATTACCGATTGAGCTTAAAGTTGAGCAAAAAGTAGGTAAACCAGGAGTCAAGATTTCTGCGGCAGAGTTTCGTGAAGAATGCCGTAAATATGCTGCCATCCAAGTAGAAGGCCAGCGTGAAGACTTTATTCGTTTAGGTGTATTAGGTGATTGGCAAAACCCTTACCTCACCATGGACTTTTCAACTGAAGCGAATATTGTCCGTTCATTGGCGAAAGTGATTGAAAGCGGCCATTTGCACAAAGGTGTTAAGCCAGTGCACTGGTGCACAGACTGTGGTTCAGCACTTGCTGAAGCAGAAGTTGAATACGAAGATAAAACATCTCCAGCCATCGATGTCGCTTTTGTGGCGGTTGATAGCCAAGCTGTTGCTGCAAAATTCGGCGTAGAGAATTATGCTAAACCAGTAGCGATGGCAATTTGGACTACCACGCCATGGACTATTCCTGCAAACCGTGCATTAGCGTTAAGTCCAGAGTTAGATTACAGCCTGGTTGAATTTGTTAAGAATGGTGAAACGACGACATTGATATTAGCTCAAGTGCTGGTTGAGGCATGTCTTGAGCGTTACAGTGCCGAGTCACACACTATTTTAGGTGAAGTAAAAGGCGCTGAACTTGAGTTAATGCGTTTTAATCACCCATTTTATGCGTTTGACGTGCCTGCTATTTTAGCTGACCACGTTACTACAGATGCTGGTACAGGTATTGTACATACAGCACCTGGCCACGGTCAGGACGATTTTATTGTCGGCCAAAAATATGGTTTGGAAGTAGCTAACCCTGTTGGCGACAATGGTGTTTATAAGCCAGACACTGAGTTTTTTGCTGGTCAACATGTCTTTAAAGCCAACGCTAGTGTTGTTGCGCTGTTAGAAGAAAAGGGCGCATTACTACTGCATGTTGCTATCCGCCATAGCTATCCGCATTGCTGGCGCCACAAAACGCCAATTATTTTCCGTGCCACGCCACAATGGTTTATCTCTATGGATAATCATGGTTTGCGTTCACAAGCGTTAAAAGAAATTGAACAAACGAAGTGGATCCCTGATTGGGGTCAAAGCCGCATCGAAAAAATGGTAGAAAACCGTCCAGACTGGTGTATTTCACGTCAGCGTACTTGGGGCGTCCCTATTACGTTGTTTGTACATCGTGAAACGGATGAATTACATCCAGACAGTGTTTCATTAATGGAACGTGTAGCGCATCGCATTGAACAACAAGGAATTCAAGCTTGGTGGGATTTAGATGCCAGCGAATTGTTAGGTAATGAAGCAGATCAATACCGCAAAGTTACTGATACATTGGATGTATGGTTTGACTCAGGTTCATCATTCTCATCTGTTGTCGCAGCGCGTCCAGAGTTTCATGGGCATGACATAGATTTGTATTTAGAAGGTAGCGATCAGCATCGTGGTTGGTTTATGTCATCATTGATGATCTCAACCGCTATGAATGGTAAAGCACCTTATAAGCAAGTATTGACTCATGGTTTTACCGTTGATGGTAAAGGCCGTAAGATGTCAAAATCTGTTGGTAACGTGATAGCTCCCTTACAAGTAATCAATAAGCTTGGTGCTGACATTTTACGTCTATGGGTTGCCGCAACCGATTATAGTGGCGAAATGACGGTATCTGACGAGATTTTAAATCGCAGTGCTGATGCATATCGTCGTATTCGAAATACTGCGCGTTTCTTACTTGCTAACTTGAATGGCTTTAACCCAGAAACGGACATGATCGCATCTGAAGACATGGTCGCGTTAGATCGTTGGGTTGTTCGTCGTGCAGCAGTACTGCAAAAAGAAATTATCGAAGCGTATGATCAATACAACTTCCATTTAGTGACTCAAAAACTGATGCAGTTCTGTTCTGTAGAGTTAGGCAGTTTCTATCTTGATATTATTAAAGATCGCCAGTACACCGCTAAGCAAGAAGGGCATGCACGTCGTAGCTGTCAATCTGCGCTTTATCATATTGCCGAGGCAATGGTTCGGTGGATGACGCCAATTTTAAGCTTTACCGCTGATGAAGTGTGGCAATTGTTACCCGGTAAACGTGAAAAGTATGTGTTTACCCAAGAATGGTATCAAGGCTTAGAAGCCGTCACTCTTGAAAGTGATTTAAGCGATGATTATTGGGAAAAACTATTAACTGTCCGTAATGAAGTTAATAAAGTACTCGAACAAGCACGCCGTGATAAACGTATTGGTGGTTCATTAGAAGCTGAAGTGACATTGTTCGCCGATGCTGATTTAGCGGCTGAGTTAGCTAAAGTGGGTGATGAGTTACGATTTATCCTCATTACCTCTAAAGCAGCAGTTGCGGATATGTCACAAGCGGGTAGCGATGCCATCGAAACCGAATTAAGTTCGCTTAAACTAGTGGTTGCCAAAAGTGCTGCCGAGAAGTGTGAGCGTTGCTGGCACTATCGTGAAGAGGTTGGCACCATTGAAGCTCACCCAACATTGTGTCAGCGTTGTGTGACCAATATTGAAGGTGAAGGCGAGCAACGCGAATTCGCTTAAGGAAACATTGATAATGAGTACTGTGCCATTAACATGGAAAGACAGTGGCTTACGTTGGTATTGGGTAGCTGCATTGGTGTTTTTAGCCGATCAGCTATCTAAACAATGGGTCCTGAGTAATTTTGAATTGTATGAGTCTATACAGCTTTTACCATTTTTCAATTTCACTTACGTGCGAAACTACGGTGCCGCGTTCAGTTTTTTAAGTGAAGCTGGTGGTTGGCAACGTTGGTTGTTTACCATCATTGCTGTCGGTTTTAGTACCTTGTTAACAATCTGGTTGCGTAAACAATCTTATTCGTTATGGCGCAGTAATTTAGCCTTTACCTTAGTTATTGGCGGCGCATTAGGTAATTTGGTTGATCGTTTAATGCATGGTTTTGTAATTGATTTTGTCGATTTTTACTGGAATACCAGCCATTACCCTGCATTTAATATTGCTGATGCAGGCATCTTTATTGGTGCGGTACTGATCATTTGGGAATCATTTAGACCCGAAGCAAAGCAACCGAAGGAGCAAGATTAACTGTGACAGATTTAACTAAGCAAGACAGCCATTCATTAATATGTCATATGAATATTGTACTGGAAGACGGATCTACGGCCGACAGTACAAAATCATCTGGCAAACCTTCACGTTTAAATATTGGTGATGGTAGTCTAAGTCCGGCTTTTGAAAACGAACTAAAAGACTTGAAAGAAGGTGATAAGCACACATTTACCTTAACGGCAAAAGACGCTTTTGGTGAGTCAAATCCTGATGCGATTCACTATATGGACAGAAGTCGATTTCCTGCAGATATGAAGCTTGAAGACGGTGTTATTGTAAGTTTTGCGGGTCCTGGTGGCAGTGAAATACCGGGGATCGTTCGCGATACTGCTGGTGATTCAATTACCGTCGACTTAAACCATCCACTCGCAGGACGCACGCTTACGTTTGAACTTGAAGTTGTCAGTGTTATAACTGAGTAAAAGGTATCACATGCTAAAAGTCGATCCGACGTCTCCAGAACTGAGTATTTTATTGGCCAACCCTCGTGGTTTTTGTGCCGGTGTTGACCGTGCTATCAGTATTGTTGAGCGTGCTTTAGAGTTATTTGAACCGCCAATCTATGTACGCCATGAAGTGGTACATAACCGATATGTGGTTGAAAACCTAAAACAGCGTGGTGCTCTTTTTATTGATGAACTTGACCAAGTACCAGACAACAGTATTGTTATTTTTAGTGCTCACGGTGTATCACAGGCTGTGCGTAAAGAAGCTAAAAATCGTGGTTTGAAAGTCTTCGATGCAACCTGTCCGTTAGTGACAAAAGTACATTTACAAGTGACTCGTGCAAGTCGTAAAGGTATTGAGTGCATTTTGATTGGTCATGAAGGCCATCCAGAAGTGGAAGGCACCATGGGGCAGTACGATAACCCTAAAGGTGGTGTTTATCTTATTGAGTCTCCAGAGGATGTTAATAATCTTCAGGTCAATAACCCAGACAACTTATGCTTTGTTACTCAAACGACGCTTTCTGTTGATGACACCTTAGATATTATTACTGCATTGCAACAACGTTTTCCTTCAATTGAGGGGCCGCGTAAAGATGATATTTGCTATGCGACACAAAACCGTCAAGATGCAGTAAGAAGCATGTCTGCTGAAGTCGATTTGTTGATTGTTGTCGGTTCTAAAAATAGTTCAAATTCAAATCGTTTACGTGAACTGGCTGAAAAAACGGGTACACAATCTTATCTCGTTGATACCGCCGCTGACGTTGAGGCTGTGTGGTTTGATGGTGTGAAGAAAGTCGCAGTAACTGCTGGCGCTTCTGCTCCAGAGGTGTTAGTACAACAAGTTGTTAACGCGATAGCCAAACTTGCCCCGAGTATTATTACTGAGGTTGAAGGCCGCAAAGAAGACACTGTATTTGCTGTGCCAGCTGAATTACGTTAATAATTTCAACGATCTAAAAATAAAAAACCGCAGCTTAATTTAAGCTGCGGTTTTTTTGTGCCTACAAAATAAACCGAGTATAATACTGATAAATTGTGTTGACCTATAAATCATACAAGATAGATACTATCTGATTACATTTAAGTCAGCTATTATCTATACATGATGTTTAGACTGGTTTAATCGTTATGCTGTATAAAATATCGATATACAAGATTGAGAGTGGCTACTTTTGATCTCATCGGGAGGTTTTACGCTCATGCCATATAAAAGGAATGGATTTTCCTTAATAGAAGTAATGGTATCACTAGTTATTCTGGTGATAGGCCTTATTGGGATTTTTAATCTGCATATTATGTCAAAACAGGGCAGTTTTGAGTCTTTTCAGCAAACTCAAGCCTCGTATTATGCTAATGACATGATAAATCGTATGAGATTAAACAGTGCTCAATTAGCACTGTATGCAAATGGTTCTCCTTATTCCGGTACTCCTAGTGCTGTTAGTCAGCGATGCGATTCAGCGACTGTATTTTGTAGTGCAAGTCAAATGGCCCTGTGGGATATTTTTGAATGGCAGTCTTCTTTTATAGGGACTTCAGAAGTCATTAATACTAAAAATGTAGGTGGATTAGATACTGCAACAGGCTGTATTAACGTTAATGGTAATGTTGTCACAGTTACTATGTCTTGGAAGGCTATTCGAAGTTCTAGCGATTCTGGAGATGTAAATGCATGCGGTACAGCAAGTGATAAACGTCGAATTTATTCTATTCAAACAGTGATTATTTAAATGATAGCTTTTAATAAAATTCGCAGAAGATCACAATCGGGTATGTCACTTGTTGAGTTAATGGTGGCAATGGTTATTAGTTTGTTTTTATCTGCTGGCATTTTTACTATGTTTAGCATGTCCTCAACCAATGTCACTACAACC
>NZ_JACJFI010000730.1 GCF_014164505.1 Shewanella sp. SG41-4
CTTTCTATATCCAAAATCAGTTTCGGCACATTTCCTGGTGCGTATAACGGCATATTAGTCAGTTTGTTGATGATATGAGAAGAAGCATCTCTAAAACTGAGTTGATTTGGAAAGACGCTTTTAAGAGATTTGGCCATTAATATCATTTTGTATCGAATTAAATTATAGGCCAATAATACTCCCCACAGCTCTTGTGTTATTAACTCCGGTAAGTTGCTTCGTAGCGTAAATCGGTTTTCTAATAAATACTGTTTCATCTCTCGATAGCCCAGCTCAATTTCCCATCGATGGGCATATAAATCCACGATTTCAGCGCTCGGATACGCCATTGGGTCAATCATTGAACTCAGAATGCTAACTTGTTTTCCCTTCACTTGACGAGTGGTTAATCTCGCTTCTATCGTCATTGGGAGTTCAGGCCGTTTTTTCCTCGATTGAGGTGTGGTACTTAGCCTTACCAGTTTATCGTGCTTACCTAAGCTGCGAATTTCCTCATACTGAGTGCCTTTTTTTAACGGCAGTAACCAGTGAGTATTTTCTCCTTTTGACTGCCAATCGTGTAATAAACCTAACGAGTAAAAACCTTTATCAAACAAGGTTAAGCTATTATCAGGCACGCGAGCGATAAGCTTAGCTGCTAAGTTCATTTCATTTTCAGCAACACTATCAAAGGCGCTATCCACGAGTAAATGGCTACTGAGCTCCATCATGCAAACCATGCGGACTTGCGGGTAACCAGACTCACAAGCCTTGTTTGCTGT
>NZ_JACJFI010000731.1 GCF_014164505.1 Shewanella sp. SG41-4
AAATTTGGAGCAGGTGATGAAAACATACAGAACAACTACTCAGTGGCAGATGCTACTTCAACAACGCGGCTCGTTTAGTGGCACTAATATCGAATTTTGCCAACACCATAATGTCTCTATCACCACTTACTATAAACAGCGCGCTTTACTGGCTGAGTATCAGCCTAATTCAACCTTGCCAGTGCAAACAACGAACCCCACATCATCACGTTTTATTCAGTTAAAACAAACCACCACTGAAGTCTGCGCGCAAACTCATCAAAATGTGGTGCAGTTTGATATCCGCACAGGCCAGTTAATGTTTCCTGCCAATTTAGCAACGAACGATATCGTTGCCATCATTAAAGGGCTGATGGCATGAAGATGTTTGTTGATGTGCCCACCGTTTATTTATGTGCGGATGTGGTCGATTTTCGTAAATCGATTAATGGATTAGCCGCCTTAGTGGAAGCAGAGCTTGAACTACCGGTGCTCAGTGGTGCGCTATTTGTGTTTTGTAATAAAGGGCGCGACAAACTCAAACTGCTGTACTGGGATAACACCGGGTTTTCCCTGTGGTATAAGCGATTAGATAAACATAAGTTCAAATGGCCTAAACTCATGTCACCCACCATGACATTAACCGAGCAACAATTACACTGGTTATTAGCGGGTTATGATGTGATTGGCCACAGCAAAATTGATGTCGCAGGTAAGCAAGTGCTTTAATTATTCAAAAGAGTTGGCGATCGATTGATGATCATCAAA
>NZ_JACJFI010000732.1 GCF_014164505.1 Shewanella sp. SG41-4
AATATATCCAGTTCTACAATTACAAACGCAGACATTCAGCAATAGATTATAAGACGCCACATCAAAAATATAATGAGTTAAAAAAAGCGGCTTAAAATCTCTCCAGAAATACTTGACCATTACAGTTGCCATGGCTGTTAGCCACAATTAAGCGGAGAGCCGTATGCGCTGAAAGGTGCACGTACGGTTCGGAGAGGAGAAGCAGAGAAATAGTTCGACTACGCTCTGCCTCTTACTCTACTTTGGGTCGGTAATCGTTGGGCATATTTAGCCATTGTTTTAGACTTATTTTCCCGCAAACCTGTTGGGTGGGCTTTGTCATTATCGCCTGACAGCGAGCTGACCTCTAAAGCCTTGAAAATGGCATTTGAGTTAAGGGGGAAACCTGAGAATGTGATATATCACAGCGACCAAGGTTCACATTACACAAGCTTGAAATTCAGACAGTTATTATGGCGTCTTCAGATTGAGCAAAGCATGAGTCGTCGCGGGAATTGTTGGGATAATGCACCAATGGAGCGTTTCTTTAGAAGTTTGAAATCTGAATGGGTACCCGCAAGTGGCTATGGGAATTTTACAGAAGCAGACAAAGCGATCACAAATTACATCACTGGATATTACAGTGAAACTAGACCCCATCAATATAATGGTGGGTTAACGCCAAATGAGTCAGAACGTTTATATTGGAATGACTCTAAAACCGTGGCCAATATTACTTGACCACTACA
>NZ_JACJFI010000733.1 GCF_014164505.1 Shewanella sp. SG41-4
TTAGCGCTGTTGATGCGCAAACCTGAAGCTAAACGCTCCATCGATGTAGCAGTATTGCTTTGTGCTTTGTTTAAGTTGCCCTGCGCTTTCATTGATGTGACGTTGGTATTAACTGAAATAGCCATGATTTAATTCCTCGTATTCCTGACTGTAGACATTGCCTGTCTGTATTAAGCCAGGCGGATCATATTGGTTACACTTAAGGTAACGGCAATAAAAGGAAGAACTTTAACTTTTTTTTACAAAACACAAAATAAATCAATAAAAACTCAATAAATACTTAATAAACAACTATATTCAGCATATTACTTTATAAATAAAAACCCGTCATTTTGGGTGACGGGTTTTTATATCGAACTTAATGACTTACTTTATCATTAGCCAAGTAAAGACAATGCTACCTGTGGTAATTGATTCGCCTGCGCCAACATTGCTGACGAAGCCTGAGACAGAATCTGCTGCTTACTCAGTTCTGCACTTTCTGATGCAAAGTCCACATCTTGAATACGGCTACGCGCATCTGTAACATTGTTTTGCACGTTACCCAGATTATTTATAGTGAAATTCATCCGATTCTGCACAGCACCCAAATCAGCTCGACTGCTATCAATTTGAGCTATTGCAGCATCAATAGTAGTAATAGCATCCTGCGCCCCCTTTGATGTACCAATATCTACTGCATCTATGTCTGAAAGCGCTGAACCGGTTATATTCAAAGTCGCCCCA
>NZ_JACJFI010000734.1 GCF_014164505.1 Shewanella sp. SG41-4
TAACATGTTGAGGAATGCCGATGGGGCAAATTCTTGGGGATCTTGGCATGTGTAACTTCCATGTTCAAAGTGACTTGAACTAGAGAGTATAGCTAAGAAATTTAAGTTTACTCTGACCCCACTTACTCTGAGGATTTTGGCTTATTGACAGGTAAACCTGATGTGGAGTACAAAGCTGAGAGGCCTTACCTAGGGCGTTGATTTGATAGCTCGACCATATATATTCGGCAGGGTCATTAACCATATTAGCTCTGACAGGGTTGAGTTCAATATAACGATATAGTTGGATTAAGTACTCTTCAGTTTGCACTAAGCAAGACTTGAAGCGCCCCTCCCAAAGTGTACCTGTGCGTTTGTATGTGTAATTAAAATATCTCACATATTGTCTGCCAAGAGATTGCATCATAAGGCTAACAGCATTGGCTTTTTGAGGAGTACAAAGCAAATGAACATGATTTGTCATGAATACCCACGCGTGAACATCAACATGAAATTTACGTGAATACTCTTTTAGCCATCCAGCATAGGCTTTAAAGTCTTGTTCAGACGTGAAGCAAACGTGGCGATTATTGCCCCGTTGAATAACATGTTGAGGAATGCCGATGGGGCAAATTCTTGGGGATCTTGGCATGTGTAACTTCCATGTTCAAAGTGACTTGAACTAGAGAGTATAGCTAAGAAATTTAAGTTTACTCTGACCCCACTTA
>NZ_JACJFI010000735.1 GCF_014164505.1 Shewanella sp. SG41-4
AGCGGCATGGGCAGCGATGGTATCTTCAACAGCGATGAGATCGGTACTGATGGCACTGTGACCGCCACCGTGACGCTAGCAACTGGCACTCAAGTTGGCGACACCTTGATTGTCACTGACGGCAATGGCAACACCCTATTTAACGGCCCTGTGACTCAAGACATGCTCGACAACGGCTTTGACGTTGAAGTCCCTGTGACCGCAGGCGCCACTGATGTTGATGTCACCGCGCAAGTGATTGATATCGCCGGCAACCCATCTGCAACCGCAACAGATACACAACCTGTTGATGCCACCATGGCACCTGCACCGACTGTAGAATTCAGCGGCATGGGCAGCGATGGCGTGTTCAACAGCGATGAGATCGGTACTGATGGCACTGTGACCGCGACCGTGACGCTAGCGACTGGCACCCAAGTTGGCGACACCTTGATTGTCACTGACGGCAATGGCAACACCCTATTTAACGGCCCTGTGACTCAGGACATGCTCGACAACGGCTTTGACGTTGAAGTGCCTGTCACTGCAGGCGCAACCGATGTTGATGTGACCGCGCAAGTGATTGATATCGCCGGCAACCCATCTGCAACCGCAACAGATACACAACCTGTTGATGCCACCATGGCACCTGCACCAATCGTTGAGTTCAGCGGCATGGGCAGCGATGGTATCTTCAA
>NZ_JACJFI010000736.1 GCF_014164505.1 Shewanella sp. SG41-4
ATGCATGTGAGTGTTCACACAGATTACTTGATAGAAGAAAGAGAAATTACGTTGGGTCTGTAGCTCAGCTGGTTAGAGCGCACCCCTGATAAGGGTGAGGTCGGTGGTTCAAGTCCACTCTGACCCACCAATCTTTCCTACTCTGCGTTGGATGATAACTCGTTTAGTAAAAGTAAACTAAACGTCGCTATCAACCACCTTGATTAGAAACGATTGGCAAGCCAAATTTTTTGGTAAGACCTTCATTGAAGGTAAACGTAAAATCTCAACTGCATGTAAATGGGGCTATAGCTCAGCTGGGAGAGCGCCTGCCTTGCACGCAGGAGGTCTGCGGTTCGATCCCGCATAGCTCCACCATTTACATGCAATTGGTCAGAGATGCCAAAGATAAACGAAATTTTATCTTTGGCTTTTTTAAGCCCGCTCTTTAACAATTTGGAAAGCTGATAGTACTAACTAAAGGCGCATAAATGATGATTCGTTGTCGTTTGTGTGATTACGTTAGTGCGAAAAACGTTAATGCGAAAGCATTAACACTTGAGTTCTCAATACACTGTTTAAGTGTCTTGAATATTCTAAAAAACTAAGGCGAGTCCACTTCCTGGTCGGAGGTGAGACAAGTAAAAACCAGCTGGTCACAATGTGGCTCGAATGGTTCACGCAAGTGAAACTCAT
>NZ_JACJFI010000737.1 GCF_014164505.1 Shewanella sp. SG41-4
CGTCATATATGGACCCACCCGTTTTGCAAGTGATTTCGAAGCGTTGATAAACAAATTCATTGCCTTCATATATCCGGCTTGTGAACCGGGTGTTTTATATACCCGCAGCCCTAATGCAATTAGCTAACTACTTTAACTTTATCATTCCGACGGCTTCTAAAGAGCCAATGACGAGTTCAGTTTTAAAGTAGTACAGTCTGACTGTTTATCATTATTTCAAAATCTTTCGCAAATTGTGGTGAGTTTGTTTAACTCGGTGTTACTTACTACTAAAATTAATCAGTTAATTTTGAATCGTATGACTTTGTTATGCAGCATATTCGAGTCGGTAATCTTCTTCATTTGCGATGACCGACCAGGCTATTCTGGCGAGCTTATTGGCCAGAGCCACACATGCTACATTGCTATGCTTTCTACACTTTAATTCGTAAGCCCAGCGGCTTAATTTATCATCTTTACCGTCAACATATTGCAAGGCAGCCCGTGCTCCATGTATCAGTGACGACCTCAAGTGAGGATTCCCTTTTTTCGTGATGCCAGACAGCATGGTTTTGCCACCACTTGAGTTTTGCCTTTGTGTTAATCCGCACCAAGCAGCAAAATGTCGACCATTATGAAACATTTTTCCGTCACCTATGGACGCATATAGTTCT
>NZ_JACJFI010000738.1 GCF_014164505.1 Shewanella sp. SG41-4
TCGAGGATTTATCACAGTGACGGCAAGCGTACTTAGGCCGAATGTGCTCAATCACTTTGATTTGAGCGGGAATAAACTCAAGCTTTTCTGACTTATCTTCACCCATTTTATGTAGCTCACCGCCACAGCAATCACAGGTTTTATCTTCGATATCGTGGATAACCTGCTCACGGGGTAAGTCTTTTGGCAGTGGCTTACGCACTGGCTTTTTACGGGTATAGCTAATGGATTGTTGCTCAGCCTCAGCGGCTTCAACAATTTCCTCCACTTCATTGAATAACTCGCCTTGCCCTACAAAGCCTTCAGCACTTTTGCCGAATTGTTTTTGTTGAGCTAAACGCCAGCGCTCTTCCAAGGCTGCGATTTGTGCATCCTTCTGCGCTAACAGTTTTTCAAGTTCAGCAATGCGCTGTTTAAGGGCGAGTTCATTTTTCATGAAGCCTATTTTAAGGCATAACAAAAGGCTTTCCAGTGCTAACTGAACGTCTTTTGATGATCATCAATCGATCGCCAACTCTTTTGAATAATTAAAGCACTTGCTTACCTGCGACATCAATTTTGCTGTGGCCAATCACATCATAACCCGCTAATAACCAGTGTAATTGTTGCTCGG
>NZ_JACJFI010000739.1 GCF_014164505.1 Shewanella sp. SG41-4
TATTGCGCTAGAAGCTCAGCACAGTGTTATACGTGATGTATTACAAAGACAATTACCAAGAGCTATTGAGAATGATGAACAAATTGCTGAAGAGTTAGAACGTCTAAAATCGATTTGTAACAGTGTAGATAAACAAATTAGTTTATTAAATTTACAAATCGGTGAAATTCAACGCGGTTTACGAGATTTTGTTGTTAGCTATTTCAGTTCACTAATTTTACAAGCAAAAGGTTCAGACATGAATACCTTTAGCAAATTTTTCGAAAGAGAAGTTGGTAATGAAGGCGTGATATTGAACGCTCGAATTCAAAATGAATTTGACGGGCAGGTGAGTTCGCTTTCAGGTGAGTTAGTTCAATTACAAGCAAACATATCTAATGAAGTGCAGCTATATAATGACACTGTAATCAGTATGGGGAAGCAAGGTCTTAACTATGCACTGAAGGGTAACGTAATTAACAATCAAAATATTTTACTCGCCAGAGATGGTCTTGTCGGCGCCGGAAAATTAATTGGCGTTGATTTAGCGGGTATGTTGAAGTTTAAACCCTGGGGTGCAGTTAATTTGGCTAAAGGTGTTAATGGCGCATTAGTTTTTGTTGGTGTGGCAATG
>NZ_JACJFI010000073.1 GCF_014164505.1 Shewanella sp. SG41-4
AATCAGTACTCTATCTCCGGGTAAATTAACTGCGACAGTCACTGGTATCACAAAGTCTTCAATTGTTACATTTGATAGCCCGATTGGTGACTTGCCTGTTAAAACAGCAGTAACCAATGCTCAAGGCAAAGCGACTATTGATATTTATGCCGGTAGTTCATTAGGTGCCGGTGAAGCAACAGCGACATTATCAACCAATGAAACGGGTTCAACTATTGTTGTTGTCGGCGCTACCAACGTAGTAATGGGCAGTGGTACACCATTTGTTGAAGGTGACGCTGCTATTAGTGCTACTGATTTATCCGCGGGTGGAACCGCTACGGTTTCTGTGTTAATCCAAGATGATTTAGGTAATCCGTTTACACAACCTGTAGATGTTAATTTCTCATCGACTTGTGCAACCAAAAATCCTGCTCAAGCTGTAATTAGTTCACCAGTATCATCAAGTAATGGTGTGGCTACTTCAACTTATCGTGCTGAAAGCTGTGTGGGTGAAGACCAAATAAATGTCACGGCTAACGCTGGTGGTATTAGCTTATCTGCAGTAGGTACCATAAATATACTTCAAGCTGACGTTGGTAGTATTGTTTTTGTATCAGCTGTTCCTGAAAACATAAGTATTTTAGGGACTGGCGGTATAGAATCTTCAGTGGTTAAATTTAAAGTTTTGGATAAAAACAGCAATGTAGTTACCAACCAAAATGTTAAATTTTCTCTAAATACGAGTATCGGCGGTGTGAAAATTGATCCGCTTCAAGCGACAACCGACAATGAGGGTATTGTACAAACTGTCGTAAATACAGGTACTGTGGCGACGTCCTTACGCGTCACTGCCATTGTTGATAATGGCGCCGTTCCAGTGATCTCTAGCCAATCTAGCCAGTTAATTATATCAACAGGTATTCCAGATCAAGACAGTTTCTCATTAGCTGCAACAATATTAAATCCAGAAGGTTGGAGTGTTGACGGTACAGAAGTGACTGTTACTGCACGTATGGCTGATGCATTTAACAACCCTGTACCAGATGGCACCACGGTATCTTTTACCACTGAAGGTGGTTCTATTGAAGATGCATGCCAAACACTCAATGGTGCATGTTCTGTCACTTGGACAAGTCAATTACCAAGACCAGAGGGGCAGACAATTCTGAATGGCGCCGGTCAAATGTATCGTAATCCTAATGCTGCATTAGCTTATGATGCAACATTAGATCTTTATGGCAATATTTATGGCCAAAAGTACGGTGGACGTGCAACTGTCACAGCCACTGCAATTGGCGAAGAGTCTTTTCCTGATCTTAATGGTAATGGCAGATTTGATGCATCAGAAGCGACTGTGTTTCTAACTGGAACAGATGTAACAGGTCAGTCATTTGATTTAAATGATGCATATAATGACTATAATGAAGATGGCCTCTTTAATCCGCAGCAAACCGGTGGTCAAGCTGGTGGCACATTAGAAGAGTTAATCGATTTTAACTCCAATGGTAGTTTTGATGTAAAAGACGGTAAATATAATGGTGTGCTGTGTTCAGACCCTGTGCACAGTGCATGTGCTGATGGCGTAAGTGATTCAAAGTCATTGTTTGTCCGCAGAAGCTTAACATTAGTGATGTCTGGAAGTACTGCGTATGCTACTGCTCCCGCTGATATTGTAGTGGACGATAGCACTGGCATTCATTCTGGTGCAAGCAGTATGGTTATTGTGGGTAAAGGTTCTGCAACTGCAACATTTACGATTTCAGATTTGCATAATCAACAAATGCCAGCAGGTTCTATTGTAAGATTTACCACGTCAGCGGGCTCGGTGGTGAGTTCAAGCGAATATACATGGCCAAGTACCAACTACAATGGTGGTCGTCAGTTTACAACAACCATTAAAGGCGAAGATGAGCCGAACTCTGGTGTGTTCCTTGTAGAAGTAGAATCCGCCAATGGTCTTGTTACTCCAGTGGTATCCATTGGTGTAACAATCCTATAATCGACTAGGGTAACTGTTTCAATTATAAAAAAGGCGCATTTAGCGCCTTTTTTATTGATTCGGTTTAGCAATGCAAAACAAAAAACCAACAGCAGATGCTGTTGGCTTTTAAAATATGTTATTCAATTATTTATTCGATAAGTTAACGTTATCTTTGGAACTGATACACGCTACCTAACTTCAATATTTGTGTTAATTCATCTAAAGCTGTGCGTGATTCAATAATTAATTGCGGGTCGGCTAGATCGTTAACTGTTAGTTGGTCACGATAGTGCCTATCAACCCAAGTATTTAATCGGGTAAATAAACCTTCATTCATTAATGTGTTTTGATTAACTGCAGCGACTTCCTGTTCGTTCATCGCGACTCGTAAGCGTAAACAGGCGGGGCCACCACCATTTTGCATACTTTGCTTAACATCGTAATAACGCACTTGTTTGATTGGTGTGCCTAAAGTAACGAGTTCATTGAAGTAAGCAAATACTGCAGGGTTTTCTTGGCAATTTGTGGGCGCAATAATAGCCATTTCACCAGAAGGTAACGTGATGATTTGGGTATTAAATAAGTAACTACGAACGGCATCATCAATGGATACTTGCTCTGTGGTTACTTTGACAAAATACATGTCGGAGTTCATTTTACGGCGAATTTCATCAAACTTTGCTTCGGTATTTAAAAACGCTTGTTCGTGATAAAACAGCACATTTTTATTACCCACTGAAATGACGTCGTTGTGGAATACACCTTGGTCAATTACATGAGGGTTTTGCTGCATGAAAACACAACTTTCATCTTCAAGTTGGTGCAATCTTGCTACTGCTTGAGATGCTTCTAGGGCTTGACGAGCAGGATATTTTGTTGGTTTCGGTGCATCAGGGTTAGTTGCTGTTTGGCCATAAACAAATAATTCAACACCAGCATGGCCGTATTCTGAACATAGGCGAGTATGGTTGGCTGCTCCCTCATCACCAAAACTTGTGTGTTCTGGTAAATGTTGATGATGCTTAAAATAGCGGTCATTGTTAAATGTCGCCTGCAAAATATTACCTGTGGTGACAGGTTCAATGCTGCGATGTAATTTATCGACCAAGTTAGCAGGGGTGAAGTGAACTTTACCGTCACGGGTGTCGGCACTTGGTGACACTGTAGCCGCATTAGCTGTCCACATACTCGATGCACTGCAACAAGCATTAAGTAGCGCAGGAGCCTGCTGAGCGGCTTTTTGTAAAACCTCAGCGTCAGACCCAGAAAAACCAATTCGACGCAACGTGTATAGGTCTGGGCGCTCTTGTGGGGCTAATACCCCTTGCACCATACCTAAATCTGCTAATGACTTGGCTTTTTGCAAACCTTGTTTAGCTGCCGCTTTAGGATTTGATGTCTGGGCCGCATTACTAAATGAGGCCACATTACCAAATGATAATCCGGCATAGTTATGGGTTGGTCCAACCAAGCCATCAAAGTTCGCTTCAAAATGCTTCATTCGTGATCCTTGAGAATTTTAGTGAATAATTATTATTGTAGTTACACTTATTTGTGTTACTTATAAAAAAGGAACGTGATTGTTCATGTCAGTTAACGCTAATTTAACCCCAGTATACTGAAGCTATAAGGGTTAACAAGGTGTGGTTAATTTGTACAAATGTGTATAAATGACTAAAAATGCACTGAAGGTGCTCGCAAGTATCATTAAGTGAAAAATTACGTTTAAAAAACGCATATTATTTTTTACATTTTTTATTTTTGATTAGATTCTGATTAAAAAATGACTTACTAGCCATGTAAAAGAGGGATTAACTTGAAACTATTGTCTCAACCCTCTATATATGGAATCAATTTTCTTTTTTTCGAGACTTTTTGGCGCAAATAAAACTATGGGTAAATCGCTAGTTATTGTCGAATCGCCGGCCAAAGCCAAGACAATTAATAAATATCTTGGTAAAGACTTCATTGTGAAGTCGAGTGTAGGTCATATACGTGACTTACCAACTTCGTCTACTTCTGACGGTACAACTGTGACTAAAACCGCAGCAGAAGTTAAGAAATTATCTCCTGAAGAAAAAGCTAAATACAAGCTAATCAGAGACAAACAAGCGCTTGTGGCGCGTATGGGTGTTAACCCAGATAAAGGTTGGGCAGCTAAGTATCAAATCCTGCCTGGTAAAGAAAAAGTTGTTAAAGAATTGAAAGCGTTAGCAGAAACTGCTGACCAAATATATCTCGCAACGGATTTGGACCGTGAAGGGGAAGCCATTGCCTGGCATTTACAGGAAATTATTGGTGGTGATCCTTCACGGTATCAGCGAGTTGTGTTCAACGAAATTACTAAAACTGCGATTCAAGATGCGTTTAGTAAACCGTCGGTACTTGATACCAATATGGTTAATGCCCAACAAGCTCGTCGTTTTTTAGACCGCGTTGTTGGCTTTATGGTGTCACCATTATTATGGAAAAAAGTCGCTCGTGGTTTATCTGCTGGGCGTGTTCAGTCGGTAGCAGTTCGCTTAGTTGTAGAGCGTGAAAGTGAAATTAAAGCGTTTGTTCCAGAAGAGTTTTGGGATATCCATGCTGAATTAAATACACCTACCGCCGCTAGCTTGAAAATGCAGGTGATGAAATATCAATCTGCTGCATTTGAACCGATTAATGAAGCGCAAGCTAAAGTTGCTGTCGATGCGTTGCGTGATGCAACGTATGTTGTCACTGCGCGTGAAGATAAAGCAACCTCAAGCAAACCTTCGGCACCTTATATTACGTCGACGTTACAGCAAGCTGCCAGTACTCGTCTTAGTTTTGGTGTTAAGAAAACCATGATGATGGCTCAGCGTTTGTATGAAGCTGGTCACATTACGTACATGCGTACCGATTCAACCAATTTGAGTAAAGAAGCGGTTGAAAACTTACGCGAAATGATTGGTGCCGAGTTCGGTGACAAGTATTTACCGGCAGAACCTATTCGTTATGGTAGCAAAGAGGGCGCTCAAGAGGCGCATGAAGCTATTAGACCGTCAAACGTGGCTGTGCAGTCCGCTTCGTTAACCGATATGGAAAGAGACGCTCAGCGCTTGTATGAGCTTATCTGGCGTCAATTTGTGTCCTGTCAAATGACACCTGCTCAATATGATGCAACACGTTTAACGGTAACCGCGGGTGATTACGAATTAAAAGCCAGTGGCCGTACCTTACGTTTTGATGGTTGGACTCGTGTTCAGCCACAAGTGAGTAAGAAAAACGAAGAAGATAAGACACTGCCAGTCGTTGCAAAAGGCGACAAATTAGTGCTTGAAACGTTGTCGCCAAAACAACACTTTACCAAGCCTGCGCCGCGTTACAGCGAAGCATCTTTAGTTAAAGAGCTTGAAAAACGTGGTATTGGTCGTCCTTCAACGTATGCGACGATTATTTCGACCATTCAGGATCGTGGCTATGTCAGAGTTGATAACCGTCGTTTCTTTGCTGAAAAAATGGGTGAGATTGTCAGCGAGCGTTTAGTAGGCAGTTTTAAAGAGTTAATGAGCTATGACTTTACCGCTAGCATGGAGCAGACATTAGATGATGTTGCTCAAGGTAAGCTGGACTGGAAAAAAGTATTAGACGGATTTTATGGCGACTTTACCAAGCAGTTATTGTTGGCTGAGTTAGATCCCGATGAAGGCGGTATGCGACCTAATGAGATGGTATTAACAGACGACATTAAGTGTCCAACCTGTGGCCGTCCAATGGGCATTCGTACCGGTTCAACAGGGGTATTCTTAGGGTGTTCGGGTTATGCGTTACCCCCTAAAGAACGTTGTAAGACTACGCTTAACTTAACGCCAGGTGAAGAAGCTGTCAGTGACAATGAAGATGGCGAAACGGAAGCGTTACGTGCTAAACATCGTTGTGGTAAGTGTGGTACCGCGATGGATAGTTATCTCATTGACGAGACGCGTAAATTGCATGTTTGTGGTAATAACCCTTCATGTGATGGTTACGAAGTTGAAGCCGGACAATTTAAGATTAAGGGTTATGAAGGTCCAATTATTGAATGCGATCGTTGCGGCAATAATATGGAACTTAAAAACGGTCGATTTGGTAAGTATTTTGGTTGCACCAATAGTGAATGTAAAAACACTCGTAAGTTGCTGAGAAGCGGCGAAGCGGCGCCACCAAAAGAAGATCCTATTTTTCTACCTGAATTAAAATGTACTAAATCGGATGCCCATTTTGTGCTTCGTGATGGTGCTGCTGGCATATTTTTAGCGGCAAGTACTTTTCCTAAATCGCGTGAAACACGTGCGCCGTTAGTGGAAGAGTTAGTTCAGTACCGTGATTTGTTATGGCCTAAATATGCGTATCTTGCAGATGCGCCAGTCGAAGATGATGAAGGCAATAAAGCCTCTGTTAGATTTAGTCGTAAAACCAAAGAGCAGTATGTTGCTACTGACGTTGACGGCAAAGCTACCGGTTGGTCTTCTAAGTTTATCGGCGGTAAATGGGTCAGTGAATCAACTAAGAAAAAAGCGAAGAAATAAGCTTTAGTTTTGGTTTTCATAACCCAATTGATTAACGCTACCCATACGGGTAGCGTTTTTGTTTGTGTAGCAAATTGGATTATGCCGTAATCTTTTTGGTAAAGCCGGTAAAATTTACGGGAAAACCCATTTTAACTTTTGATAAATAAGATCATTCAATAAAACAGATCGCTTGATAAATAACAGCAGTCGATAAACAAACCTAAGATGACAGATACAAAAAAGCACTGATAATAATCAGTGCTTTTTTTAGTGATAAATCATGACTAATTTACACCGGTGTTAAGCCGGGAATTGCAAATTACTTGGCACTGTTTTGTGCAGCTTGAATAGCTGTTAACGCAATGGTATACACAATATCATCGACTAATGCGCCACGTGACAAATCGTTAACCGGTTTACGCATACCTTGAAGCATTGGGCCGATACTGATCAAATCAGCACTTCGCTGTACTGCTTTGTATGTGGTGTTACCCGTGTTTAAATCTGGGAACACAAATACAGTCGCTTTACCCGCTACTGGGCTATTAGGTGCTTTAGATAGCGCAACGTTAGGCATCACAGCTGCATCGTATTGCAATGGACCATCAATAATTAAGTCAGGACGCTTTTCTTTAGCAATTCGTGTGGCTTCGCGCACTTTATCAACATCAGAACCGGTACCTGAAGTGCCAGTAGAGTAACTGATCATCGCAACGCGAGGCTCAATACCAAAGGCTTTAGCTGATTCTGCTGACTGAATTGCAATATCGGCTAGCTGTTCAGGATTTGGATCTGGGTTAATTGCGCAATCACCATACACTAATACTTGATCTGGCATCAGCATGAAGAAAATCGATGACACTAAGCTAGAACCCGGTGCGGTTTTGATCAACTGCAATGGTGGGCGAATAGTGTGTGCCGTGGTATGAATAGCACCAGACACAATTCCATCAACTTCATCTTGTGCAAGCATCATGGTACCAAGCACCATGTTGTCTTCAAGTTGCTCACGGGCAACAACTTCTGTTAGTCCTTTGCTGCGACGTAATTCGAGCATAGGCTCAACATACTTTTCACGCACGGTTTCTGGCTCAATGATTTCGATGCCTTCACCTAAAATAACATCCTGTTGCGATGCAACGCGTAAAATCTCTTCACGGTTACCGATTAACACGCAACGAGCAATACCACGTTCAGCACAGATAGATGCAGCTTTAACGGTTCTTGGATCTTCACCTTCAGGAAGCACGATAGTTTTATGCGCAGCACGGGCTAGCTCAGTTAACTTATAACGGAATGCTGGAGGAGACAAACGGTGTTCACGTGGAGAATCCTGGGTGACACTTTCAATCCATGTTTGGTCAATGTGGCTGGCAACGTATTCTTGTACCTTTTCAATTCGTACCGCATCATCCACAGGCACTTCATGATCGAAACGTTGAATATTGAGCGAGGTTTGCCATGTATTTGAATCAATTAAAAATACCGGTAAACCTGTTTCAAAAGCTTGTTCACATAACTTCATGATTTCTGGTTCTGGCGGGTAGCCCCCAGTAAGCAACAACGCGCCAATTTTAACGCCGTTCATCGCTGCTAAACATGCAGACACGATCACGTCGGAGCGATCGCCGGATGTCACTAACAATGAATTGGTTTTGATGTGAGTAACCATGTTAGGAAGGCTACGAGCACAAAATGTAACACGGCGCATACGACGAGTATGCATTTCACCTGCATTAATGATTTTAGCATTTAAGTGCTTGGCTAAATCAGACGCGCGGGGTGCTATGAGTTCCAAGTTGTATGGCACACTACCTAATATACGCAGTGGGCTCTTACCCGGCAGTTGGAACATTCCCGAGCTGTCAACGGCGCTCATATTTTTATCATCAAATACTTCAGATAAATCAGGACGTGTACGACCTTCGTTGTCAACAGGAGCACCAATTTTATTGATGATAGCGCCAATTAAGCGTTTGTTTTTCTGTCCACCCCAAGAGTTAAATGCGATTTCTAATCGATTCATTAATCCATTAGGCGTATCGTTACCAGGAGTTGCGATGAAAATAACATCGGCGTCTAACGCTTTGGCAATTTCGTAGTTAATATCATCAGCAAATGGGTGACTACGAGTCGGTACTAAGCCTTCAACCACGAGAATTTCAGTATTACTGGCACATTCTGCTGCTCGGGCAATAATCTGTTCCAGTAGGACATCTGTTTGCTCTGAACGGATTAACGCTTCAGCATGAACCATTGAATAAGGTTCCAACGGATTAACGGTTGGAGAAGTGCTTAAAATAGTGGTTGAACGTTCTGGACCAGTATCACCTGATCGAATTTGCGCAATAGGTTTAAAAAATTGCACTTTAACGCCTTTGCGTTCAAGTGCACGAACCATACCTAAGCTTAGTGATGTTAATCCCACTCCAATACCGATGGGAATAAGCATAATATTACGAGACATGACGACCTCTTGTGTGCGTATTTTTCATGTTAATTAACCGAATATAAGACCGAATAGGCTGCTTATTTAGCTGTGATCAGCTTAATGGCATCTTCGGCAATAACCCACTCTTCATTCGTCGGTATGACCATGGCAATAGGGCTACCTACTTGGGTAATCACGCCTTGCTGACCAAAGCGAGCCGCTTTATTCAAGTTATCATCGACTTTGAAGTTAAATATTTCTAACAAGTTAAGGACTTTTTCACGAATAAGATTCGAGTTTTCGCCAATGCCGCCAGTAAAGATAATGGCGTCTAAACGCCCTAATGGCACGGTGTAAGAGGCGATATATTTGGCTAAACGATAGCAGAAGATCTCTAAGGCTAATGTGGCACCTTTGTGGCCGTCTTGATAACCTTCTTCAATACCACGACAATCGTTGGTGAGTTCTGAAATACCCAGTAAGCCACTTTGCTTATTCAGCAAGTTATTGACTTCATCAAGGGTATAGCCAAGTT
Organism: Shewanella sp. SG41-4; assembly: GCF_014164505.1. Classification (GTDB taxonomy): domain Bacteria; phylum Pseudomonadota; class Gammaproteobacteria; order Enterobacterales; family Shewanellaceae; genus Shewanella. The sequence goes on from NZ_JACJFI010000073.1 coordinate 9,444, forward strand.
GTTTCACTAAATGGAAAATAATTGATGGGTCTAAATCGCCGCAACGTGTCCCCATGACTAAACCTTCAAGCGGGGTTAAGCCCATTGAAGTGTCGACACTTTTACCGCCTTTAATGGCTGTTACCGATGCACCATTACCCAAATGAGCACAAATAATATTGGTGTCTTTTGTTTCTTTGCCTAATACCTTGGCGGCTTCACGAAAGATATAGATATTGCTAGTACCATGCATGCCATAACGGCGAATACTATGTTCACGATACAATTTGTAAGGTAGGGCATAAATATATGCTTTTTCAGGCATGGTTTGATGAAATGCGGTGTCAAATACTGCCACTTGCGGCAAATCTGGGAACGAAGCGAGTGCCGCACGAATACCAATTAAATGCGCAGGGTTATGCAGAGGCGCTAATGAGGCACAATCTTCAATACCTTGAATGACTTCTGGAGTAACAATAACCGAGCGGGTAAACTTTTCACCACCATGGACGATACGATGACCAACGGCTTTAATTTGTGCCGCAAGTTCTGGGTGTTCTGCCAAGATGTTATGAACGATATATTCAACCGCTTCGCGATGCGCAGTAAAGGCACCTAATTTAGCTTCATTTTTGCCGCCATTAAATTTCCACTTAATGCGCGAATCTTCTAAACCAAAACATTCAGCTAATCCAGAAATTTTATCATCGCCTGATTGGGCATCAATGATGGCAAATTTTAATGATGAGCTACCGCAGTTGAGCACGAGTACTAATTTGTCTGACATGTTAACGCCTTTTAAGTCAATGAAACTAAATAAAATAGTAAAATTCCATTTTGATTAAGGTTTATGATTATTGATTCATAAACGCCACACTTCGATGTTCTTAACGTGATTTACGACTGAAAGTTAAAATCAGTATAGGCGCAAATCAACCAGTGCATTTAGGGCATGACACTGTATTATGCTATCGTTATACTCATGTCCTAATCAGCAGAGGTAGCCGCATATTGAACATGAATTTGGTTAAATTACTTGGCGATGGTCAACGTTATATGAAGACCTGGCCAATGGTTAGGCAACTGGGTTTTTATTTCCCAGAGTACCGTGTCGTTAAAGCAACTCAATTAGCGATTATTGCTATGCCTGTGTTGGCATTAGTTGTTGCGGCTAGCCAGCTGTATATATTTGGCTGGGATTATTTACCGCAAGCATTAACGATGTTGCTGTTTTTTATCAGCCTGCCACTACAAGGCTTATTATGGTTAGGTTGGCGAGCACGCCATCCGTTACCGTTATCATTATTTGATTGGGGCAACCAACTCAGCTCAAGATTGTCTGATATGGGTATTTATTGCCAACCTCTAGGCGCTAGCGCCTGTTATTCTGATATGGCCACCATTTTAAAACTGGCTTTTGAACGTTTAGACCAAAGTTACTGGGAAGAATTGTAATTCATCTTCTTAATAAGTAGGTGCTAATTAACGCCCGTTTATCGCGATAGAGATTAAAATGTCGCGTTGATACCTCGTTCGACAAAAACCTGCTGAATTCTCTGCATAATTTCTGTACTTGGCGGTGAAATATGCGCCAAAGTATATGTTTCACCAAAAGCTTGCCATTTATGTTCCCCTAACGGGTGATAAGGCAATAATTCAACTTTTTCTACATTGCTCATCGGTTTAATGAACTCAGCTAATGCGATTGCTGACTCGACATCTTCGGTAAATCCTGCGACAACCACATAACGGATCCAGGTTTTTATATTTCGTTTGGCAAGATATTGCGCAAATTGCAGTGTTCGATGGTTACTGACTTTGGTCAGTTCGATGTGCTTGGCATCGTCCATTTGTTTGATATCAAGTAACACTAAATCGGTATTGTCGAGCAATTCATCTATTACGGGTTCGTATTTACGCACAAAACCGTTGGTGTCTAAACAGGTGTGTACGCCCTGACTTTTACAGGCTTTAAACAGTTCGCTGACAAATTGAGCTTGTAAAATTGCTTCACCACCACTGGCTGTAATTCCACCACCACTGGCTTCTAAAAAGGGTTGGTAAGAAATGACCTGGCTCATTATTTCGTCAACAGAAACTTCTTTACCGCCATCTAGATCCCATGTATCACGATTATGACAATATTGGCAGCGCATAAGGCAGCCTTGCATAAAAGCGATGTAGCGAATTCCTGGACCGTCAACGGTTCCGAATGATTCCACTGAATGTATGCGACCTAACGTCATTGTTGTTCCTTAAAATGAATATAAAAAAGGCTGTATCGATAAGATGTTACACATCGATACAGCCAATTTTAGCAGAGACTACATACTTTTAGTAAATGTACGAGTAATCACGTCTTGCTGCTGCTCTGGGGTGAGCGCATTAAAGCGAACGGCATAACCCGATACACGAATAGTTAATTGTGGATATTTATCCGGATTAACAATCGCATCTTCTAACATTTCACGGTTCATCACGTTAACGTTTAAGTGTTGACCACCTTCACGATTTGGTTTGCTTAAGAAGTAGCCATCCATCAGTGACGCTAAGTTAGTACGACGACCCGTATCATCTTTACCTAATGCATTTGGCACGATAGAAAATGTATAAGAAACACCATCTTGTGCGTGGGCAAATGGTAATTTTGCTACAGATGTTAATGAAGCAATCGCGCCATTTTCATCACGGCCATGCATTGGGTTAGCACCCGGAGCAAACGGTGCGCCTGAACGACGACCATCAGGAGTGTTACCGGTTTTCTTACCATAAACCACGTTTGAGGTGATGGTTAAGATTGATTGTGTTGGAATGGCATTACGATACATTTTTTTATTGCGAATTTTCGCCATAAAACGTTCAACTAAATCGCAAGCAATGTCATCGACGCGAGCATCATTGTTACCAAACTTTGGATAATCACCTTGAATGTCAAAATCAACCGCAATACCATTTTCATCACGAATAGGCTTAACTTGGGCAAACTTAATCGCAGACAATGAATCGGCGGCAATTGATAAACCAGCAATACCACACGCCATTGTACGGCGGACATCGCGGTCATGTAATGCCATTAATGCAGACTCGTAAGAGTATTTGTCATGCATAAAGTGAATAGCGTTAAGTGCAGACACATACTGTGTTGCAAGCCAGTCCATTAAACCATCAAGGCGTGACATGACATCATCAAACTCAAGTACATCAGCAGTAATAGGGTCTGCTTTTGGTCCAATTTGAGTTTTAAGTTTTTCGTCAACACCACCGTTAATAGCATATAACATGGTTTTGGCTAAGTTAGCGCGAGCACCGAAGAACTGCATATGTTTACCCAAAATCATTGGGCTAACACAACAGGCAATGGCGTAATCGTCTGACTCAAAGTCTGGGCGCATTAAATCATCGTTTTCGTATTGAATTGAGCTAGTGTCAATCGATACTTTGGCACAGTAACTTTTAAAACCTTGTGGCAATTTTGTTGACCACAATACAGTAATGTTTGGCTCTGGGCTTGGGCCCATGTTGTACAAGGTATGTAAGAAACGGAAGCTTGATTTAGTCACTAATGTGCGACCATCAAGACCCATACCAGCGATTGATTCAGTTGCCCAGATTGGATCGCCTGAGAAAAGTTCATCGTATTCAGGTGTACGCAGGAAACGAACCATACGTAATTTCATGACGAAATGGTCAACCATTTCTTGTGCTTGCTGCTCAGTAAGCACACCATTTTTAATGTCACGTTCAATATAAGCATCAATGAACGTTGAAGTACGACCAAGTGACATTGCTGCGCCATTTTGGCTTTTTACTGCAGCAAGGTAACCAAAGTAAGTCCATTGAATGGCTTCTTTAGCATTTTTGGCTGGGACAGAAATATCACAACCGTATTTAGCTGCCATTACTTTCATTTGGCCTAAAGCGCGATGCTGCTCAGAAATTTCTTCACGTAATTGGATCACACTTGATAAGTCTTCGCCTGCTTCAAACTGCGCTTGCAGTGAACTGAATTGGGCAAACTTATCTTTCATTAAATAATCAATACCGTACAAAGCAATACGACGGTAGTCACCAATAATACGACCACGGCCATAAGCATCAGGTAAACCCGTTAAGATACCTGATTTACGGCAAGCCATAATTTCTGGAGTATAGACATCAAACACGCCTTGGTTATGGGTTTTACGTAACTCAGAGTAAACGTAATTCACATCGCTGTTCAGTTCACGGCCATAAGCTTTGCATGAACCTTCAACCATACGAATACCACCATTGGGTAGCATCGCACGCTTTAATGGGGCTTCAGTTTGTAAACCAACGATAGTTTCAAGGTCTTTATTGATATAACCAGCATCATGAGAGGTAATGGTCGAAACCATTTCTGTGTCGAAATCGACAGGAGCATGAGTTTGGTTCTCTTGCTTGATGCCTTCCATTACTTTGTCCCACAAAGTTAATGTTGCATCTGTTGCACCTGCTAAGAATGATTCATCACCCTCATATGGTGTGTAATTTTGTTGGATAAAGTCACGTACGTTAACTTCAGTTTTCCAATCGCCAGCTACGAAACCTTCCCACGCGTTGGCAAATAGTTCGGTTTTATCTGTCATTTACTTAACCCTCTGGTTGATTTTCTACGGATACCATCACAATTAACACAAAGGGATGTTTCCGTTGAGTGTTTACATTCTGTCGTCTAGGTCTAGGTTGATCCGCTAGACTGAGCCGTTTACATCTTCTGCGACATTGATGGCAGAAATGTTCCGCCGGGTGTGTGTAATGACGCTAATCGATATTGTTTCAGTTAATGAATTAATTGGTAAGACCAATTATCCACGGCTTAATAATAGCACAGCTCAATGATGATATCGGCAGCTTTCGCTAACGGATTGTCAAAAGTGTTAACTGGCTAACAAATCTGTTTAGAAGTTGGAGTACTATGCGGCAATTTTTGACAAATAAAAAAGCGAAACCGTTGCCGATCTCGCTTTTTTATTTACTGTATTACAGAGCATGACTGGATTATAGCAACGCTGGAATACCTTCAATCATGCCTACTGCTAACATCGCCGCTAAACAAATCACAAACGCCAGACTTGGAATAACGATACGGTCTGCAAATGACAAGGTTTTAGGGCGCTCTTTATCACCAATCAAGCCATTGTTATCAAGTAACATGGTTAATGCCCAAGCTAATACTGGGTTAGCAACGAATGCTGCGAAAATACAGATACCTGCAGCTTGGCTGCTAGTTGTGTCTTTAACCATCTGTAAACCCGCTTCTAATAATGGCAGGAATACACCGACCAAAAGCGCAATCGACATAACAGGGCGCCACACAGTGATATCCATAGGATAGCCAATGACAGCCACAATAATACACAAGCTACCGAGTAGGATTGCGCCAGCAGGAATAGGGCGTTTGGCAATGGCTGCGGGGATCATGTAAGTGCCCCACGATGAGGTAATATTACCGCCACCGACTGCAGTGCCAACGATCTGTCTTACTGAGCAGGTTGTCATCGTATCATCAACATCCATCAGTACTTTTTCAGCGCCTTTAGGATAGTTTAATTCTTGGAAAATTCGGTGCCCAAGAAAGTCTGGTGACCACATGGCAACAGCAAGAATGGCGAACGGTAATGATGCAATAAAATGAGCCGCATTTGGTAAGCCTAACTGCCAACCATGTTCAGTTGAACCCCACCAATAAACAGGATTGAGATTTGGGATGCCTGGAGCGGTAGTAAATTGTAGATCCAAACCTGCGCCAAGACCAAATGCCAGAGCAACAGCCGCAATAGAGCATAACGGAATCGCTAACCAACGCTTACCGTATTTGGCTAATGCAGCATAAATAATGACATTGATTAACAAGATGGCAAATGCAACATAACCGAGTGAATAATCAAGACTATGTTTAGCTTGTAGTCCTCCAGCCCAGTCAAATAATGAACCTATCTGGCTTTTCGCCCCCATAAATCCTAAGAACACTAATAAACCGCCAGCCACGCCGCTACTGGTGAGGTTAACCAGTTTCGACCCTCCTTTGAAATAGCTTAAAATCAAGCCAAATATACCAATGAGGATTGCTAATGCTAATGGATGGGCACCTGCTAGCGCGATGGTACCAATTAACGGGATCATCGGACCATGGTTGCCACCAAGGTTTGCTCTTGGATTAATAAAACCAGAGCTAATTATACAGAAGAGTAAAGCTGGGATGAGCATTTCTACACGGACAATCTGGATAGCAAATTCTGCCCCAAGATTGACGTGGTCCCATTTTTCACTTAAGCCTGCAGCCCAAGCAGCCATTACTGCAGAATACATAACAGTAATACCAATGGTTCCTGCGATAGCTGGGACTAAGTCTTCCCATTCAAAGCGAAAATCACGCCCAGGAAGATTGAGTCCCCAGCGTTTGGGTTTCATTATTTTGAGTTCATTTTCGAGATAGGCATCGCGAGTGTCAAACTCACTAGCAGGACGGTGAAGCTCGCTATAGCTTGCTTCTTGAGCTTGTGTATCTGAATTGCTGACTGTTTCTGACATAATTTCTCATTCTCCGAAAAGAACAGGTTAATCCATCAAATGATGAAGTTTGAGTGTGTTCCGTTGAAGTGATGGCTATGTCCATAAGAGCAGCTTGCCAGTGAGCCGCAATGGCTCTTATCACTTTGCTCAGCTGTGATGCCTTTATTATGGAAGCATTACAGTGATGTCCTTATTACGGCCTTCTTGGTAAGACCAATTTACCTACTGATTATTGGAATATTGAAATCGAAAATGCCATCAGTGCTGTTGGCGCCCAAAATATAATCGACCGATGTGTCGATTCTCCATCTGGTGTGAATAACGAATATTGTAGTTTGATTACTCGTGATGCAACTAGCCACGAAATTACTCAAATTAGACAATTCTCGTTAAACATTGCATCACTAGAAGCTGCTGGTATTGACTTTGATATTGGCTATGTCTTTGAAGCTTTTAATGGTGATGTACGCACTAACCTTATTGCGACTCGCCTATTAAAACGTAAAGATTTCTCATTCCAAGATGAGCCTGACACATTTGAAGAGCTAGCCGGTACTGCTGGTTATGCTAAATGGCAAGCCAACTGGAGCATCGGTTATTCAATTGATAGTTGGGATGTTAACTGGAGAACACGCTTCGTTGAGGGGGTAAGCCTTTATACTGATAATGAATTAGCACTCAACGCAAATCCTAGTAATAACATGGAATTTGACGACTACTTTATTACCGATATCGCGGTTGCTTATAACTTCGATTCTGGTATTAGATTGAAATTTGGTATTGATAACGTGTTTGATCGTGACTTACCTTACGGCTATACAGGTACTGATACCACAA
>NZ_JACJFI010000740.1 GCF_014164505.1 Shewanella sp. SG41-4
GTAAGCGGTTAATTAACCCCACATACCAATAATACTCACGCTTTAATATAGTGCCTTTTTCACCGGAGGTACTATGAACCAAGAACAAAAGCGCGCCCATTGGGTATCAATTGTTGAGCAACAAAAACAAAGCCAGCTATCCATTAAGCAATTCTGTACAGACAGCGGCATCAGTTATCAAACCTTCTACTATTGGTCTAAGCGGCTGCTCGTTCCTGACGCCATGCAAACCTTGCACCCCATCATTGTCGATGAACATGAATATACGCAAGCTCTGTCGGTGAACATTACCTTTACCAACGGTATTCGCGCTGAATTTCCTGCTACGCTGAGCCAAGCTCAAATTAGACATTGGGTTGCAGCACTACAATGACTCCCACTGGTAACGTGTATTTAGTGTCGGGTGTCACCGACATGCGAAAGTCGATTGATGGATTATCATTAATCGTCGCAGACACACTTGAAATGGACCCCTTTAGCCAGGCTTGGTTTATCTTTTGTAATCGACACCGCGATAAGCTCAAAATCTTATTCTGGGATACTAACGGATTTTGGCTTTATTATCGTCGCCTCGAAAAAGGCCACTTTAAGTGGCCGGT
>NZ_JACJFI010000741.1 GCF_014164505.1 Shewanella sp. SG41-4
ACCGGCCACTTAAAGTGGCCTTTTTCGAGGCGACGATAATAAAGCCAAAATCCGTTAGTATCCCAGAATAAGATTTTGAGCTTATCGCGGTGTCGATTACAAAAGATAAACCAAGCCTGGCTAAATGGGTCCATTTCAAGTGTGTCTGCGACGATTAATGACAGTCCATCAATCGACTTTCTCATGTCGGTGACACCGGACACTAAATACACGTTACCAGTGGGAGTCATTGTAGTGCTGCAACCCAATGTTTGATTTGTGTTTGACTGAGCATCGAAGGGAGTTCAGCGCGAATACCGTTAGGTAATAATAGCACAACGACATCAGTGCTTTCCTGGTCAAAGACAATGGGCTGAACATGTTGCTTGGCCTCTTTACTGTTGAGTTTTTTGACCCAATAGTAAAGTGTTTGATAGTGGATTGACCGCTCAGTACAAAATTGTTTAATCGGTAACTGGCTTTGTTTGAACTCAGTCAGTATTTGAGTCCAGTGGTCATGTTTTTGCGATTGATTCATAGCACCTCCTTTGTAAAGAAGCACTATGCCAAAAGCTGATTTTTATTGGTATGTGGGGTTAATTGACCGCTTAC
>NZ_JACJFI010000742.1 GCF_014164505.1 Shewanella sp. SG41-4
GGGTTTTCTGCAAATTCACCACTGCGGTAAACCCACATGTACGACTTAGTTTCGGCTTTTCTGTCTTCTTCTCGAAGGACTTGTACCGTTGTTTCATCGGCACAAATGAGTTTTTCGCTCAGGAGCTTATCCTTCATTGCATCGATAATGACTTGGACTTTATCACCTAGCTGTACACACCAATTTGCTAGCGTGCCTCTGCTTATATCAATTCCTGAGCGATTTAAAATATCAACCTGGCGATACAGTGGTAATGCATCCACGTATTTAGCGGTGACAATAGCGGCAAACGTTTCAGCACTGCCCATGCTTTTAGGCAGCATGCTCGCAGGCTTAGGAGCCGTAATGACTTTATTGCTGACGTGTGTTTTTTCACATTGACGACACGTGTATTTGGTACGCTCATGACGGATAACGCTGACTTTCTGTGGAATGATTTTGAGCTCTTCGCTGACTTCTTTTCCGCATTCATGAAGGGGTGTTTGGCAACATTCACAACAAGGGGCACTGAGTTCGTGCAGATAAACTTCACGCTCAAGCGCTTCAGGTAATGGTTTTCTGCCTGTTTTAGCCTTGCTCTTATTTAC
>NZ_JACJFI010000743.1 GCF_014164505.1 Shewanella sp. SG41-4
GTTGATTTTTCCATACGAAAAAGGCCTTTGCATTGCTGCAAAGGCCTCATCTTACTTTGGTGGAGCGGACGCTGTCTGCAATCAAAAATGAACCCGCTACCCAGATGACAGTTCACTTGCTGATTCTTGAGCGTTTACAATCCCCATAAATGGGTGAATGCCAGGTAAAGTCAGAAACATAGCAGGTCCAACTGAACGAATGCTCTGCTTATAGCGGTCTATCGAGGAAATATTCACAAATTTTAGATACAAAAAAACCTCGTCGTTAGACGAGGCTTCTATGTAATTGGCGGAGCGGACGGGACTCGAACCCGCGACCCCCGGCGTGACAGGCCGGTATTCTAACCAACTGAACTACCGCTCCTTTAGCAAATTGCTTACGCACGATGCTAAATGCTTTTTAAGTCGCTAGTATGTCATAACTAGGAGACTTGCTCTTTCGAGCATCTCTTAACGAGATAATTAGGCGCCTGGAAATGACCTACTCTCGCATGGGGAGACCCCACACTACCATCGGCGATACTGTGTTTCACTTCTGAGTTCGGAATGGGATCAGGTGGTGCCACAGCTCTATGGTTTCCAGAC
>NZ_JACJFI010000744.1 GCF_014164505.1 Shewanella sp. SG41-4
GGGTCTAACTGCAAATTAAAATCATAAGCATTGTTAACGGTTGTGACTGTTAAGCCAGCAGAAACGCCATCAGAACCATCGGAACCATCAGCACCAGGTGTACCAGTAGCTCCGTCAGCACCATCACTGCCGTCAGATCCACAACCTGCTAAACCAAAAGCAGCAATGAATGCCGCTGCAAGTAACGTTCTATTATATTTTTTCATTTTAAATCCCCCGATTTAAATTTGTAGGTTTTACGCATCTAAAATATAAGTAAATGAGACAAAACACCCGCTTGCTGTGATAAACCTGTGAGGTTTGGTTACAAATTCGTTAACAGAAATTGATAATTTTAGTTTTAGGTATCCGCAAAAATGAAACCGTCAGTTTCAGATAAGGTAACCCTAAAGAGGTACTTGATAAGTTGGGGTAATATAAAACTGCAGAGGATGATAAATAAAAAACTATAAAATCAACGCTATATATAAAATAATGGTTATAAACAAGATTCAGGTCACAAAATTAAGTGCTCTGAACCTCATTAAAAATATTAATAACCTTCACACCAGCAATGACTTAACGATATTGATTATCAT
>NZ_JACJFI010000745.1 GCF_014164505.1 Shewanella sp. SG41-4
GCCAAAAAGGCCAAATAAAGCCCCAATAACTGTAAATGATGTAATTAATACAAAATTTTTGCTCAAAATGCTCTCCGAGAGATAAATTGTCTAATAAAATTACACATTTACCGAAAATTTGTTACTAGCGAAATAGCCTGTATTTCATTACAATGTCGGCGACCAACAGGGGCTACCCCCATACAATATACTACATTATTGGTCTTTTCTTTTTGTTACTCAAACCTTTCTGAAAAAAACTAGAAAAGTGAGATAAAGGATCCCTACATGAGCGCAGATAAACATTTACAGAGCTGGCAAGAACGTTTCGAAATGGCAGAAGCAATGCAACCGTTGCTTGGCAAGTTGTATCGTAACCAAGGCATTGAAGTAATGGTATATGGTAAACCATTGTTAAATGCATCAACCATCGAAATCATTAAGTCACACCGTTTAGTACGTCGTCATGTCGGTGAAAAATTACGTCTTCGTGAAAGTTTCCCATTTGTTGTAGCACTTAGCAAATTAGCGATTAAGCATTGCCGAGTGGACATTGGTAAATTAGCGATTAACTACTGGCGTAATAACAAGGA
>NZ_JACJFI010000746.1 GCF_014164505.1 Shewanella sp. SG41-4
TTTGGCTTTGTTGATACCTTAAAGCGTAAAACAAACACCTGGATTCCGGCTTTAAAAGCCTCACCGGAATGACAGAGGTTTTTCGCCATCCCCAAACGCTTTTAATTGGGGATCCAGGTGTTGCCTTTGATTCTGGCTTTGTTGGTGCCTTAAAGCGTAAAAAACACCTGGATTCCGGCTTAAAAAGCTTCACCGGAATGACAGAGGCTTTCATCATCCCCAAATGCTTTTGTTGGGGATCCATGTGTTGCCCTTGATTTTGGCTTTGTTGATACCTTAAAGCGTAAAGCAAACACCTGGATTCCGGCTTAAAAAGCTTCACCGGAATGACAGAGGCTTTCGTCATCCTCAAATGCTTGTATTGGGGATCCAGGTGTTGCCCTTAATTTTGGCTTTGTTGATACCTTAAAGCGTAAAACGTAAGCGGTCAATGAACTGGTGAAGCTTATTCTGCTTCACCTAAATCAACATTCCACGGCAGCAAATCAGTCATATCATCTAATGGTGCACGCTTGGGTAATTCCGTAAAGAGATGACGGAAA
>NZ_JACJFI010000747.1 GCF_014164505.1 Shewanella sp. SG41-4
TGGCGGTGAGCTACATAAAATGGGTGAAGATAAGTCAGAAAAGCTTGAGTTTATTCCCGCTCAAATCAAAGTGATTGAGCACATTCGGCCTAAGTACGCTTGCCGTCACTGTGATAAATCCTCGACTCACACACAGATAAAGCAAGCCTCAATGCCTGCCATGCCCATCAACAAAGGCATTGCAACAAGCAGTTTGCTCAGTCAGCTTATCACCAGTAAATACCAATATGGGTTACCGCTTTATCGCCAGGAGGCAATGTTCAAGCAATACGGTATTGAGCTCAGTCGCCAGACCATGAGTAGCTGGATAGACAAATCCGCCGCACTCTTCGCGCCACTAGTTGAGCGACTTAAAGCCGAGCTGTTAAAGCAGCCCACGCTATTTGCCGATGAAACGCCATTAAAGGTGGTAAAATCCGATAAAGTGAACAGCTACATGTGGGTGTATTGCTCAGGTCGAGATTCACCAGACCCGAATAATCCTATCCCTAATATCGTGCTTTACGACTTCCACAATAGTCGCGCGGCCGCCTGCGT
>NZ_JACJFI010000748.1 GCF_014164505.1 Shewanella sp. SG41-4
GGGCCGTTAAATAGGGTGTTGCCATTGCCGTCAGTGACAATCAAGGTGTCGCCGACTTGAGTGCCAGTCGCTAGCGTCACGGTGGCGGTCACAGTGCCGTCAGTACCGATCTCATCGCTGTTGAAGATACCATCGCTGCCCATGCCGCTGAACTCAACGATTGGTGCAGGTGCCATGGTGGCATCAACAGGTTGTGTATCTGTTGCGGTTGCAGATGGGTTGCCGGCGATATCAATCACTTGCGCCGTAACATCAACATCAGTTGCGCCTGCAGTGACAGGCACTTCAACGTCAAAGCCGTTGTCGAGCATGTCTTGAGTGACAGGGCCATTAAATAGGGTGTTGCCGTTGCCGTCAGTGACAATCAAGGTGTCGCCAACTTGAGTGCCAGTCGCTAGCGTCACGGTGGCGGTCACAGTGCCATCAGTACCGATCTCATCGCTGTTGAAGATACCATCGCTGCCCATGCCGCTGAATTCAACGATTGGTGCAGGTGCGGCAACATTGTCCACAGGCTG
>NZ_JACJFI010000749.1 GCF_014164505.1 Shewanella sp. SG41-4
CCCATTCGTCTAGAGGCCTAGGACACCGCCCTTTCACGGCGGTAACAGGGGTTCGAATCCCCTATGGGATACCATATTTAAGATGGTTGAACATGATTCGAAACTGTTGTTTTAGAAAAAATGTTTGACGATCTATATAGCACTGGTGTTTAGCCTACAGACACCAATGAGTATTCACTCGATACAGAGTATAACGTATCAAATGTGTCCCATTCGTCTAGAAACAGAGCTTAGGACATCGCCCACTTTGGTTTATAAAGAGTCGGCGGTAACAGGGGTTCGAATCCTTAGGGTTTTGTTCTTCATTATAGGTAACTAGCACTGGTGTTTAGCCTACAGACACCAATGAGTATTCACTCGATGCAGAGTATAACGTATCAAATGTGTCCCATTCGTCTAGAGGCCTAGGACACCGCCCTTTCACGGCGGTAACAGGGGTTCGAATCCCCTATGGGATACCATATTTAAGATGGTTGAACATGATTCGAAACTGTTGTTTTAGAAAAAATGTT
>NZ_JACJFI010000074.1 GCF_014164505.1 Shewanella sp. SG41-4
TGGTGATGATGGTGAGCATGCATTATGACTAAAGTTCTTTAGATTATAAATTGATTATGCAGGCAGTGAATTTTATCTAAGCCAGTCTAATTTCGCACCGCTAGAGACAACGGATTAGCGGCAATTTTAGGCGATGAATAAGAGAGTAGCAGGAATCGTTAACTGGCTTGGTTGAGCCTAGGAGGGTAAATATATTTCAAAACTGGACACAAAAAAAGCAAGGCAAAAAAAAATAAAGCGAGTATCAATTGATACTCGCTTTATTCACTAGCTTGTCAAATTAGAACTTAGCGTTTGCCCAAAGCCACACTTTATCAGTATCAACTTTACCGGCTCCAGCGTCGCCTGCTGAATAAGCGGCATATTTAACACCTACGGTGTAATTTTTATCAATTGGTAAACTGAATACAGCGTCAATTTCGTCGCCTAAATCGTTTACCGTAGCGCTTGATTCGTCAGCTTCAAAATCATGGTAAACCAACGCCCAATTACCACCAACAACACTACCACCAATAGACACATAGGTATCAGCTAGCCCTTGGGCTGGCGTCCCTAAAAATTGATCCGACCAGCCATTAAATGCGTGTAAAGTGGCAAGCGGTGTTGCAAAACCATATTCACCATTATCAGACCCAAGCAGCTCGTAACCTAACTTGACGGTCAGCCCGCTAAAACCTACGCCAATTTCGCCCAATAAATAATCAGCAGAATAAGATGTGGTTGCGGTATCGGCATCTTGTGTGGCGTATTCTACCGTATAAAGTAGTTTGATTTTGTCGATATCTTTAGCGCCAGCAAAGCGCACGCCATAGGTGTCAACGCCGTTATCAAAGTTGGTATCTTCCTCAAGCAGATAGCCGTAAGCACTTAGCTTACCCAAGCCTGAATTATATGATGCATTGATGATGTGATCTTTTGAATCGATGTCTTTTATTTCTGCAAAAATACGGTTGCGTTTGTAGATATAGCCATAGTCAACGCTAAAGTCATTCATTACATATTGCATAGTAACGGCATCGAATGTTTGGCGATCTTGACGCCAGCCAACATGGCCGATAAAACGTTGGTTATCGATAGCAATCACTTGACGCCCAGCTTTAGCAGTGAAACCATTACGCTTATATTGTAAGAAAGCCTGGTCTAATTCAGTTGTTTCAGGGTCTGCAATCACAGAGTAATCAGCATTGTTGCCAATCGCGTCATTATAATCATTAACCCCTGCTAAGCTGCGTGAATCCTCAAATTCAACCAGAGCTGTTAAGCCGTAATATTCAGCGGTAGCAAAGGTTAAACGAGTCCGAAGTGTCAATGCATCAGCATCTTTTAACGCATTGTCTTGATCGACAGATTCATAACGCAAATTCAAATCTACATTTGCTGTTCCCTGAGTCACTGCATCAGCAATTGATGTGACTTTAACATCGGCTGCAGAAGCATTTCCCATGGCAAGTAATAGTGAACAACTGAGTACTGATAAGGCACATTTTTTTGTAAAGGCAGAATTTAGGCAAGCCTTATCCGCAACTTGACTCACAAGCAGTTTTTTATTCATCTTACATCCCAAATAGTTATTTTAAGTTAAGTTATCAACACGCTGTAAAGCGTAACAGTGCGACTAGCAAACTAACTGTTGCTTACTTTAACGGCTTCATTAATTGGTGTCTGTGATTTATCTTGCATTTTAAATACTTGTTTTGTTGCTGACAGTGATTCTCTCTTGCGTTGTTTTTCATACAGGATTTAAGTACCTCAGAACGCCGTAGGTTGTACTCAGTAACTTGAGCTAATGCTAGGCGGTTTCTTGGACTTTGAAGGTCAACCATAAAAATTTCATCCACTGTGGCTTCTGGACCATTGGTCATCATGACCATGTTGTCAAACAACAACACGGCTTCGTCGACATCGTGGGTAATCATAATCACGGTATTATTTAACTGACTTCGGGACTCCATTAACGAGTCCTGCATGTTTACTCGTGTTAACGCATCTAATGTTCCAAATGGTTCATCCATCAGCAACACCTCCGGTAGCATAGCAAGCGTCCTTGCAATACCGACTCGTTGTGTCATTCCACCAGAAATCTCTCCTGGACGTTTATGCATTGCATGATCCATATGCACTCATTGCAGATTATGCTCAACTACTGTTTCATTTCTTTTTTGCTCATTTTACCGGCAAAAAATTGTTTTACGGCAAACTCAACGTTTTGATACCGTAATTGCGTTACCATTTAAATCCATCGAAAAAAAAAGCCAATGCAAAGGCATTGGCTTTTGGATCATCTAGTAAATTTTTAGCCTAGTACTGCCAGCAAAACACCTGCAGCAACAGCACTGCCCAGCACACCAGCCACATTAGGGCCCATAGCATGCATGAGTAAGAAGTTTTGGTTGTTAGCCTCTAAACCTACCTTATTAACCACACGAGCAGCCATTGGTACGGCAGAAACGCCAGCGGCGCCAATAAGCGGGTTAATTTTTCCGCCAGAGAGTTTACTCATTAATTTAGCCATCAATACCCCTGAAGCAGTACCAATACTAAACGCAACCGCGCCAAGGATTAAAATACCCAGCGTTTCAATACGCAAAAATTGATCGGCTGATAACTTAGACCCAACAGCAAGACCTAAAAAGATAGTCACTATGTTGATTAACTCGTTTTGCGCCGTTTTAGATAAACGATCAACCACGCCCGATTCGCGCATTAAATTGCCCAAACAGAACATGCCAATTAATGGGGTTGCAGCAGGTAAAAATAAAATGGTTAATCCTAGTACCATCAGTGGAAAGATAACTTTCTCTTTTTTACTGACTTCACGCAATTGTTCCATTTTAATTTCACGTTCTGCTTTAGTGGTCAGCAGTTTCATGATCGGCGGCTGAATTAATGGCACTAGTGCCATGTATGAATATGCAGCAACCGCAATCGCACCTAACAATTCAGGCGCCAGTTTAGACGCTAAGAAAATTGCCGTTGGACCATCTGCTCCACCAATAATGGCAATAGCTGCAGCATCTTGCATACTAAACTCAAATCCTGGCACCCAATTTAAGGCAATAGCACCTAGTAATGTAGCAAAAATCCCAAATTGTGCCGCGGCCCCTAACAATAATGTTTTAGGGTTAGCAATTAGCGCCCCGAAATCTGTTAATGCACCTACTCCCATGAAGATGAGCAATGGGAACACCCCAGTCTCAATCCCGACATGATAGGCGTAATACAGTAAGCCACCTTCATCGGTAAAACCTGCATTAGGAATGTTGGCTAATATGGCACCAAATCCGATAGGTAATAATAATAACGGCTCAAAACCTTTGATTATCGCTAGAAATAACAATAAACAACCAACAGCCATCATCAGCAGTTGACCACCAGTAAAGTTAGCGACACCCGTTTCAGCCCAAAAAGCCAATAATCCTTCCATTTCGACCTCTTATGCTAGTGATAACAATGTTGAACCTACAGTTACACTGTCACCCTGTTTAACCGCTAACTGAGTTACAACACCATCTTGTGGGGCACGAATTTCGGTTTCCATTTTCATCGCTTCAAGGATAATGACCACTTCACCGGTTTTAACAGCTTGACCATTATTGACTAACACTTTGAAAATATTTCCCGATAATGGCGCAGCCATAGTGCACTTAATCTCACCCGCTGGTGCTGAAGTAGCTGTTGCAGAAGCTGACGTAACCGGTGCTGCTGAAGCTGGCACAATATTGCCTATTTCTCCACCTTCGCTCACCTCGACCACAAAATGTTGACCATCGACATCGACGGTATACGTTTGTGCGCCTTTATCGGCTTTCACTTGTAAATCATCTGCACTTGGAACAGGTTCAAACGCATCCGGATTGCCACGATTTTTAAGAAACTTAAGACCAATTTGATTAAACAATGCATAAGTCATTACATCGTCATCTAATTCTGCAGCTAAACTAAAGCCTTGTTCTTTGGCTGCTTCTGCAAGCTCGACACGTAACTTATCAAGTTCTGGTGCAATCAAATCTGCTGGACGACACGTAATAGGCTGCTCGCCTTTTAGCACTCTGGCTTGCAACTCGGCGTTTACTGGCGCTGGTGTCGCACCATATTCGCCTTTTAGTACACCTTCGGTCTCTTTAGTCATCGATTTGTAACGTTCACCCATCAGCACGTTGATTACTGACTGTGAACCAACAATTTGCGACGTAGGGGTAACTAAAGGTAAGAAGCCAAGATCTTCACGCACCCGCGGGATCTCTTCAAGCACAGCATCCATTTTGTCTGCTGCACCCTGCTCTTTTAATTGGTTTTCCATATTGGTTAGCATACCGCCAGGTACTTGAGCACGTAAAATACGTGAATCGATTCCCTTCAGTGCACCTTCAAAACGGACGTATTTTTTACGCACCTCACGAAAATAGGCTGCTATCTCTTCTAGCAACACCATATCGTAACCGGTTGCCCTGTCGGTATCTTCAACCATTGCCACTAACGTTTCGGTAGCGCTGTGGCCGTAGGTTTGGCTCATTGAAGATATTGCAGTATCAAGCACATCAACACCTGCTTCGATGGCTTTTTGATATGTAGCACCGCTTAGGCCCGTAGTGGCATGACAATGCATCGACACCATTAAATCCGTTTGTGATTTTAATCGACTAATGAGGTCATAAGCTTGCATAGGCTTAAGTAAACCCGCCATATCTTTAATACATAAAGAGTCTGCGCCCATATCTTCCAGGCGCTTAGCCATATCAACCCAAGTATCAATGTTGTGCACTGGACTAGTCGTAAATGAAATGGTCCCTTGAGCGTGGCCGCCAACATTTTTAACCGCTTTAACTGCAGTTTCAAGATTACGTACGTCATTCATTGCGTCGAAGATACGAAATACATCAACACCATTAGTATGAGCCCGTTCAACAAAACGCGTCACTACATCGTCGGCATAATGTCGATAACCTAATAAATTTTGGCCTCTAAGCAACATTTGTTGCGGAGTATTAGGCATGGCTTTTTTCAATTCGCGAATACGATCCCATGGATCTTCGCCTAAATACCGAATGCATGAATCAAAAGTTGCGCCCCCCCAAGACTCTAGTGACCAAAAGCCTACTTTGTCTAATAACGGCGCTATGGGTAACATATCGTCAATACGTAAACGTGTTGCCAATAATGATTGGTGTGCGTCACGTAGGACGACATCGGTTAATGCTAATGGCTTGCTCATAATGACTCCAAATTTATTTAGCGCGGTATTGATGTATCGCAGAGGTAATAGCGGCAACCAGCTTAGGGTCTAAGACGTTATGTTTAGGTGTATTAGAACTTACTGTCGCGAGCCTAGGAACATCTACTGGGGGCGGAAAAAGCTTGGCAATAATACCAATACCGATGATTAAGATACTCAAAAAAATAAATACTAAGCCCATGCCCATTACCATGATGCCTAGCGCATCGGATAACTGCTCAGATATCGATGTCATGTGTCCTCACTTTATCTGTTAAACATCAAACCAATGCGTTGGCTTTTATAAGCCATCAATCAATGCGCGATGTCGGTGCAATATTTTAAATCGTGCACCAAGACAACTGCATTCTTAACGACCACATAAATAATTTGAACTATTCAAGAAGCATAAATATTCAAACTCAACGCTTATTCAATGAAGTTGTATTTCATGGTAAAAACAGCAAATAGAGGCTGCCAACCTAAAACTCTGTCACAAAATATAAACAATTTATAACAACAATGCTATCTTTTTGTAAATTGGTCTTACCAAAAGAGTGAAACTAAATCATTCCAAATCAATAAAACACAAAAATAATAATGATAAAATGAGGAATCCTCAGTAAATTCAGTAAAGATACCTTTAAAATAATAAAGTCATAATGCGATGACAAACCTTACCCATACTTTATTGGTTTAACACATTGAAAAAGTGGATGATTAAATATGACATAGATAATAAGTGAATAAAGATGTAAATATCACCTTTAATGGGATAAAGCGGCGGTTGTTAGATGAGGAAAATAATCTCAGGACGGGACAAAATTAACCCAAAAAAAAGCCCTGCATTGATGCAGGGCTTTTTTATTATGGTGCGCGTGGGAGGAGTCGAACCTCCGACCGCCTGGTTCGTAGCCAGGTACTCTATCCAGCTGAGCTACACGCGCAAAATCGGTAAAACAAGCCATTCATAAATATTGCTATCGCCTGCACATCAAGTACGTGACGTTATTTAATGAATGGCGGAGAAGGAGGGATTCGAACCCTCGATGGGATTTAAAGCCCATACTCCCTTAGCAGGGGAGCGCCTTCGGCCACTCGGCCACCTCTCCGCAATATATGGTGCGCGTGGGAGGAGTCGAACCTCCGACCGCCTGGTTCGTAGCCAGGTACTCTATCCAGCTGAGCTACACGCGCATAAATTGGGTTTTAGTGAAACATGAATGGTGCGCGTGGGAGGAGTCGAACCTCCGACCGCCTGGTTCGTAGCCAGGTACTCTATCCAGCTGAGCTACACGCGCATTCATATTTAACACTTTAATAGATAATGGTGCGGATGGGAGGAGTCGAACCTCCGACCGCCTGGTTCGTAGCCAGGTACTCTATCCAGCTGAGCTACATCCGCATCGTATATCTATTGTAAGAAATGGCGGAGAAGGAGGGATTCGAACCCTCGATGGGATTTAAAGCCCATACTCCCTTAGCAGGGGAGCGCCTTCGGCCACTCGGCCACCTCTCCGTTTCTTGGCGCACATATTACTGTTTGATGAAAATAAGTCAAACCCTTTTTAGGAAACCTAACTTCATTTGGAGTGTTTTTAAGCACATTGGAGATAATAGACTCAAATCTTGATGAAAACCGTAGAATTTTGATGAATATTCTTTTTAATTTACAGACATAATCTCATTAAGACTCTGTTCATCCGATCCGGTTTTAAGATTTTTCCCGATCATATAATTGAAAGCTAAGTTGATTTAAATAACATAGATCCTTCCCACTGGACGATTTATACTCGCAATGTAGTGGTCAGCACGTATTAAGCAATACAGATAAATGTCACATTGAGCAATTTGGGGATGTTAATTTGCTACGGCTTGCACGAACTTACGATGAATTTAAAGTGGTCAACAATTATCATTACAATTCGAAAAACATGATTAACAAACCAAATTTAGATAATGACTTATTAAAAATGGCTTGATACCGATTGTTATCGAAAAATTGTACTATGTGCAATTCAACTCTAGTGAAGCTAATGCATTAGACAAATGGCAAATATGATGACATATCATTTATTGATGCGTTCAATAAACTTAATCCGTGTCGCACAACCACCTTGTGCGAGCCTCATCCATGCCACTTCAATCTTTTATCAACTTAACTATTAATCGTCCATTTTACTTCGATAACCTCAAGTTTAAGCTTTGAGGCACCTTAAGTGAGAGCTAACTTAATATCAGCGCCGAATAACAGATGCGAAAATAGATAAAAGTGAAAAAGTTAACTGGTAGTTCACATTCCAATTGACCCGTTATTATATGAACTGGGGGCTTAATTGGGGTATGGACTCGTGGCTAATTGAGCGTAGTGATACTTAACTAACCTCAACTCGAGTTAAGAGATGGGATATGTAAGGCTAAATGACAATATTCAGCCTATTTCATATCAAACCTGTCATTTATTTTGCGAACGAGACACATTGGCGCGTCAATATCTAGCCTAATGCTACAAAGTTTGCGAGACAAAGGACTGTTTGATAACCCTTTATTGTTACTGGCTGAGGTTAACTAGCTGAGGTTAACTAGCAAATCGTTCAACTAAATGCATCACAAAAAAAGGGTTATGTGATGACGATGAAAATTTAGAGATAAGATTAACGAATAAGTATTGAACCTGAACTCGGGATAAGATACGAAGATATGATAATAAAGATCATAGACTTAGACGTTTATCGCTATCAAACTTGTCATTTGTTTTACTAACAAGGCGAATTGACGCGTCAATAGCGGGTCTATTGCAAGTTAATTCAACACCGTTAGCAAGACAAAGGGCTGTTTGAGAGGCGTTTGTTATCCCGAGTTCAGGTTATTGAGTAAACTAAAGCGGAAATGCCACTGCAATGCAAAAAACAAAAAAGTCAGCAAATGCTGACTTTAATGATATCGACATAAACTATCGAAGTTAGTAATTACCACCTTCAGAAGGGGTACCTGACTTCTCAGACTGAATACGTTGGTAGATCTCTTCACGGTGAACAGATACTTCTTTAGGTGCATTAACACCAATACGAACCTGATTACCTTTAACACCTAGTACAGTAACGGTGACTTCATCACCGATCATTAATGTTTCGCCTACTCGACGAGTCAAAATTAGCATTCGACAGCTCCTTTAAGTTCAATCTGCATAACACGCTTTGTCCGTAATATGCGCTCATTATAAGGTCTGCTTTACATAAAATCATAGTATCAATTTCTGAATACATCAGTTTATAAAGCAAATTCTCTTAGGAAATCATAAAACTTGACGATTAGTCGTCTTTTAAAACGGGATTACCGTAAATTATTAACATTAACGGTATAAGACTCAGTAGCTAAACAATCCAATACGGCAAACCAACAACAAAAACGATAGGAATTGAAAAGCAATATTACATTAGAGTACTACACATACGTACAATAATAAGCATTGTCCAACGCTAACAATCCTTTTAAACGCTTTTACTGTTAGCAAGTTAGTTCACTATGCCAAATCTACTCATAGCACTCAAGTTATAAAGTCACATATCTTAGACTTTATAACTCAATTGCCATAAAAAACGCTAATCTACAGATTTCATTAACTTAAACGTTCGTTTACCCAGGGCTCTACAAGGGCTAACGCTGCGGCTAAATTCTCAGGTTGAGTACCGCCAGCTTGTGCCATATCAGGACGTCCACCGCCTTTACCGCCAACATGCTGTGCAACCATTGCGACTAACTCACCCGCTTTAACCTTCTTGGTTAAATCGTTGCTGACCCCAACAATTAAATTCACTTTTCCGTCTTTAGCAGTACCGAGCACAATAATCGCAGATTTTAACTTTTGCTTCAGCTCATCTTGTAAACCACGGAGTGAACCTGGGTCAATACCATCAAGCTGCTTAACTAAAAGTTTAACACCATTGATCTCAACCGCATCACCGGCCATATCGGCACTGGCAGCGGCGGCTAACTTATCTTTTAATTGAGATAAATCTTTTTCTAATTGCTTCACTTTATCTAGCTGAGCTTTTAACTTAGCCACTACTGAAGCACTATCGGATTTCAACAGTTGTGCGGCTTCATCCAACATGGATTGCTGTTCGGCAATATAAGCCATTGCAGCAATACCTGTAACAGCTTCAATACGACGCACACCTGCGGCAATACCGTTCTCAGAAGTCATTTTAAATAAACCAATATCACCAGTACGGCCAACATGAGTACCACCACACAGTTCGATAGAGAAATCACCCATAGTGACAACACGTACTTGGTCATCGTATTTCTCACCAAACAATGCCATTGCACCTTTTTCTCTGGCTTCATCAATGCCCATTTCAGTGGTACAAAGTTCGTGGTTTCGACGAATTTGGGTATTAACCAAATCTTCTACAGCTTTCAATTCTGATGGCTTAACCGCTTCAAAATGAGCGAAGTCAAAGCGTAAACGCTCAGGATTAACAAGTGAACCTTTTTGGGACACATGTGAGCCTAACACCTGACGTAATGCAGCATGCAATAAGTGGGTAACAGAATGATTTAATTGCGTACGATGACGTAACTTTTTATCCACTTGTGCAGTTAACTGCTGGCCTATCACTAATTGACCTTGAGCTAATTGACCTTGGTGCCCCGAAGCTGGACCAAATTTTTGAGTGTCTGCAACGGTAAATACTACGCCATCAGCTGTCAGCTGACCTTTATCACCAACCTGTCCACCTGATTCAGCATAAAATGGAGTGTTGTCTAGTACGACGACGGCATCTTGACCCGCTATCACGGTATCAACCGCTTTACCGTCAACATATAAAGCAATCACATTAGGCTGACCAGTTAACTCGGTATAACCACTGAATGAGGTTTCTGCATCGATAATTAATTGGCTATTATAATCAGCGCCAAAGTTACCGGCCGCTTGTGCACGGCTTCTTTGCTCAGCCATTGCTACCTCAAAACCTGCCTCATCAACGTTAATATCACGTTCACGACAAACATCTGCCGTCAAATCAACAGGGAAGCCATAGGTGTCATACAGTTTAAATAACGTCTCGCCATCTAAAAGATCACCTTGCAGGCTATTCAACGCACCATCTAAAATAACTAAACCGCGTTCTAGAGTGCGAGCAAACTGCTCTTCTTCCGCTTTTAAGGCCTTCTCAACAATAGCTTGAGTTTGTTTCAAGCCAATAGCGGCCTCGCCCATTACGCTAATAAGTGTTGGCACAAGTTTGTAGAAGAATGCTTCGTTAGCACCTAGCTTGTTACCATGACGGACTGCACGACGAATTATACGGCGCAACACATAACCACGACCTTCATTTGATGGCATAACACCATCGGCAATTAAAAATGCACATGAACGAATGTGGTCAGCAATTACACGGAGAGATTTATTTTCTAAATCAGTGACACCAATAATTTCAGCTGTTTTAGCGATAAGTTGTTTAAAAATATCGATTTCGTAATTTGAATGCACACCTTGCATAATCGCAGCTATACGCTCAATACCCATGCCTGTATCAACAGAAGGTTTTGGCAAAGGCAACATTTCACCGTCGGCTTGACGGTTGTACTGCATAAATACAATGTTCCAAATTTCAATAAAGCGATCACCGTCTTCTTCAGGCGTACCTGGGCGGCCACCCCATATATGATCGCCATGGTCGTAAAAAATCTCACTACAAGGACCACAAGGACCGGTATCACCCATCTGCCAGAAGTTATCTGACGCAAAAGCTCCACCTTTATTATCGCCGATGCGGATCATGTTTTCTGCTGGCACACCTATTTTTTGAGTCCAAAGATCATATGCTTCATCATCGGTTTCATAAATAGTCACGCAGAGACGTTCTTTTGGCAGCTTGAGCGTTTCAGTTAAAAAGGTCCATGCAAAACGAATTGCATCTTCTTTGAAATAATCGCCGAAACTGAAGTTACCTAACATTTCAAAAAACGTATGGTGACGAGCGGTATAACCCACGTTGTCTAAATCGTTATGTTTGCCACCTGCACGCACGCAGCGTTGAGAGGTTGTCGCACGAGTATAATTGCGCTTATCCATGCCGAGGAACACATCTTTAAACTGGTTCATACCTGCATTGGTGAATAACAGTGTTGGGTCATTTGTGGGAACAAGCGAGCTGCTATCAACAACCTGATGTCCGTTATCTTCAAAGTACTTTAAAAAAGCGCTTCTTAACTCTGCTGTAGTCTGAAACATGAAATGGCCCTGAATATAGAAAATACGAAAGTAACGAGCTTGGCATGCAAGCCTGTAAATGTAAGCATTATATACTGAATTTACGTCAATATGCGAGATGAGTGGCTCGATTATCCTCTTCGCAGAAACCGATAATAATAGTTGTTAATAAGCTGTCTCATTGACTAAGCTTAAGTAGCATAAGTCTGGGTAATAAACGCTTCTCAAACAACCTCCTGCCCTACTAACCGCATTGGGCTAACTGACAATAGGCTATTTATTGCCTGTCAATTTGCTTAATTTAGCAAAACAAATATTGAGGTGGACAGGCTGGTTAGCAATAATGGTTTTTATCGAGTTCGGCCTACTCTTCAAATTTAAAATGAGCTAAATTCAGTTTAATTGATTTGAATAATTAGCCGCTATTAACTATTACGATAAAACAACAGTCTTGGATAGGAATAAACTAGCTTTAAAAATATATGAGATAACAGCAGATCTAGCAGGTAGTTTATTGCAGGATTTGATTTTACACGCTAAACACTAAATGCCAAGCACTTAGTTATTGAATATAAACAAATTAAGCAGTGTTAACATTAAGGTAGTTTAAGCTTATTGAAAGTAATGTAGAGTAACAGCAATGTCATAACAACGGCTGAAATTCACAATAGTCGAGTACATGAATTTTTAGCATATCAATGATTAAGCGGTGTAGTTTTTAGCTGGAAGTTATTAGCGGTATAAATATCTGGAGATTTTAGGGGAATATTCGCGGCGCGCAACATGCGCTACCGCGATAGATGTAACTGACTGGCTAGTTTAAAATACTTCACCCGTTTCGAGATCAATATTCTCATCACTTTCTGTTTTTGAATCTGATGCATTAGCACCACCATTCAATAACATAGCACGTAATGTGGTATTAATTTCGCTGGCAATAACTGGATTTTCAGTCAAGAACTTACCTGCGTTAGCACGGCCTTGACCAATTTTCTCGCCTTTGTAGCTATACCAAGCACCCGCTTTATCAACTAACTTATGCGCAACGCCTAAATCGACTAACTCACCAGTACGGTTAATACCTTGTCCATAAAGGATTTGGAATTCAGCTTGCTTAAATGGAGCCGCAATTTTGTTTTTAACCACTTTAACGCGAGTTTCATTACCGACAACTTCGTCGCCATCTTTAATGGCACCAGTACGACGAATATCTAAACGTACTGAAGCGTAGAACTTAAGTGCATTACCACCAGTAGTTGTTTCTGGGCTACCAAACATCACACCAATTTTCATACGAATTTGGTTAATAAAGATAAGCAAAGTATTTGATTGCTTAAGATTACCAGCAAGTTTACGCATTGCTTGGCTCATCATACGAGCAGCAAGGCCCATATGTGAATCACCAATTTCGCCTTCAATTTCAGCTTTTGGCGTTAATGCAGCAACAGAATCGACCACAATAACGTCTACAGCACCTGAACGAGTCAAGGCGTCACAAATTTCAAGAGCTTGCTCACCAGTGTCTGGTTGTGAACAAAGCAAGTTATCAATATCTACGCCTAACTTTTTCGCATAGATAGGATCCAATGCATGCTCCGCATCAATAAAGGCACAGACCTTACCTTCTCGCTGCGCAGCAGCAATAACTTCCAGTGTTAATGTTGTTTTGCCGCTACTTTCGGGGCCGTAAATTTCGACGATTCTCCCAAGGGGAAGTCCGCCTGCACCTAACGCGACGTCTAATGAAAGTGAGCCGGTAGAGATAGTTTCAACATCCATTGTGCGGTCTTCGCCCAACTTCATGATCGAACCTTTACCGAATTGCTTTTCAATTTGACTTAACACTGCGGCAAGTGCTTTTTGTTTATTTTCATCTGTTTTAGACATGTTATAACCCTTGCATATTTTTTGGTTTAAGGTGAATATTTATTCACCATCACCACTTGTTAATATATACAGCTCATATCAAATTAGTATATTGGGAACGCTATGAACCGGTTCTTTGCGTCTAGCTTGTTCTAGGCAGCGATTAAAGAGGGGTTTAATCTAGGTGAACCACTTAAAGTTTGGCTTTGATAAATTTCAACGATACGTCCCATTGGTAATCCACCTGCACCGAGTGCGATATCCAATGAAAGCGAACCGGTAGAGATAGTTTCAACATCCATTGTGCGATCTTCGCCCAACTTCATAATTGAGCCTTTACCAAATTGCTTTTCAATTTGGCTTAAAACGGCGGCTAGCGCTTTCTCTTTATTTGGATCAACCTTCATTATAAAACCCTCTTAAGGCATTCAATACGTTTAGTAAAATGCTATTTCGACTTAGGTGAAGTGATGTGAATCATTTCAATATGTTCATCAGTATACTGTATAGTCATACAGTATCAAGTGCTGAGCTGATTTTTTTTTTAAGCTTTGAGATTTGCTCATTTACATCAATATTTTATCTTCATAAAATTTTTTGTATGAATCTATTTATACGCTGAGGGCAAATATTGTTAAGATTAGCCCCATAAGATTTACGTCCTACCATTGATTAATAGTGAAGTGTTCATAATGACAGTGATTGATACCAGTGATTTAGAAAAACACACCCCGATGATGCGCCAGTATTTGGGCTTAAAAGCAGCCCATCCTGATATGTTATTGTTTTATCGAATGGGTGATTTTTATGAATTGTTTTACGATGACGCTAAACGCGCTTCTGAAATGCTTGGTATTTCGCTAACAGCTCGTGGAAAAAGCGGTGGTGACCCTATTCCCATGGCTGGCATTCCTTATCACGCAGTTGAAGGCTATTTAGCAAAATTAGTTAACATAGGCCAGTCTGTGGCCATTTGTGAGCAAATTGGTGATCCAGCGACATCTAAAGGCCCAGTTGAACGTCAAGTAGTGCGTATTGTTACCCCTGGAACCTTAACCGACGAAGCTCTGCTGCAAGAAAAACAAGATAATTTATTAGCAGCGCTCTATCAAGGTAAAAACGGTTTTGGTTACGCAACTTTAGATATTTCATCAGGCCGTTTTGTCGTGGCTGAATTACCCACCCGTGAAGCTCTAGAAGCCGAATTACAACGCACTAATCCAGCAGAATTACTTTACAGTGAAGACTTTGCTGACATGTTATTAATCAATAACATGAAAGGTATTCGTCGCCGCCCAGAGTGGGAGTTTGACTACGACACCTGTATTAATTTATTGCTCAATCAGTTTGGTACTAAAGACTTACATGGTTTTGGCATTAGTGATGCCCGATTAGCGTTACAAGCTGCAGGCTGTTTAATGCAGTATGTAAAAGATACCCAAAAGATGGCATTACCGCATATCAATTCAATTGTGCGTTTTAATCAATCAGAATCCATTATTTTAGATGCAGCGACTAGACGTAATTTAGAGTTAACTCAAAATTTGTCTGGTGGACGTGAGAACACTCTCGCGTGGGTATTAGATAATACAGCAACCCCTATGGGTAGCCGTATGTTACAACGCTGGATCCATGAACCATTACGCAATCGTCAAACAATCCAACATCGCCATAGTGCCGTCAGTGAACTGATTGAACGAGACTTATATCAAACGTTACATGAGCAACTAAAAAGCTTAGGTGATATTGAACGTATTATGGCTAGGTTGGCACTACGCAGCGCCAGACCGCGTGACTTTTCACGTTTAAAGCAAGCGCTAACACTTCTGCCTGAAATCCAGCAAACATTAGCAATATGCCAACAACCTCGATTAAATACGTTAGTGTCGTTACTTGGCGAGTTCCCTGAACAACACGATTTATTAGAACGCGCTATTGTAGACAACCCTCCCATGTTAATTCGTGATGGTGGTGTTATCCGTACTGGCTATAATAATGAGCTAGACGAATGGCGTAAGTTGAGTGAAGGTGCCAGTGATTATTTAGTCGAGCTTGAAGCTCGTGAAAAACAACAGACAGGAATAAACACCTTAAAAGTCGGCTATAACCGAGTTCATGGTTACTATATTGAAGTTAGCCGTTTACAGTCAGATAGAGTACCACTGAGCTATCAGCGCCGTCAGACATTAAAAGGCACCGAGCGTTATATCACTCCAGAATTAAAAGAATACGAAGAAAAAGTACTCTCAAGCCAGGGCAAAGCACTTGCGCTTGAAAAGCAACTTTGGGAACAGCTTTTTGACTTACTGTTACCTAAACTACAAGAATTACAGCAATTTGCAACGGCTGCTGCCGAGTTAGATATATTAAGTAACTTTGCAGAACGTGCACAATTATTTAATTACCAATGCCCACAAATGACTCACGATATTGGTATTAATATTGATGCAGGGCGCCATCCAGTTGTTGAGCGAGTTAGCCAAGCAGCATTTATTGCTAACCCAGTAGTGTTAACACCACAACGCCAGATGCTTATCGTCACGGGACCGAATATGGGTGGTAAGTCAACTTATATGCGTCAAGTGGCACTAATAACATTAATGGCACATATCGGCTGTTTCGTTCCAGCTGACCATGCTGAAATTGGCGAGATTGACAGAATTTTCACTCGAATTGGTGCATCAGATGATTTGGCATCAGGCCGATCAACCTTCATGGTCGAAATGACCGAAACAGCTAATATCTTACATAATGCAACAGCAAATAGTTTAGTGTTGATGGATGAAATTGGTCGTGGCACATCTACCTATGATGGTTTAGCTCTCGCTTGGTCTGCTGCTGAATATCTAGCGAAAAATGTGAGTGCACTGACATTATTTGCCACTCATTATTTTGAGTTAACTCAATTGCCCGAACTGTTACCATCAGTGATTAATGTGCACTTAGATGCAATAGAACACGACGACACCATTGCGTTTATGCATTCAGTACAAGAAGGTGCGGCAAGTAAAAGTTATGGCCTACAAGTTGCGGCCCTTGCGGGTGTACCAGCATCTGTCATTAAAGCGGCAAAGCATAAACTTCATCAGCTTGAAAATAGAGATATGACTATATCGCAACAGAATCCAACTCAAGTGAGTATGAACTTATTACCTCCAATACCAGAACCGTCACCTGTGTTGGAAAAGTTAGCTAAAATTAATCCAGACGAGTTAACACCTAAACAGGCTTTAGATTATTTATATGAGTTGAAGCGATTAAGCCACTCGGGCACCGAATTCCACAAATAACTGGCTAAGTGTTTTTTTGGACTCTGGAAGCCTACAAAGGCTTCCATTTCAATAACAT
>NZ_JACJFI010000750.1 GCF_014164505.1 Shewanella sp. SG41-4
CACCTGGATCCCCAATTAAAAGCGTTTGGGGATGGCGAAAAACCTCTGTCATTCCGGTGAGGCTTTTAAAGCCGGAATCCAGGTGTTTGTTTTACGCTTTAAGGTATCAACAAAGCCAAAATTAAGGGCAACACCTGGATCCCCAATACAAGCATTTAGGGATGACGAAAGCCTCTGTCATTCCGGTGAAGCTTTTAAAGCCGGAATCCAGGTGTTTGCTTTACGCTTTAAGGTATCAACAAAGCCAAAATCAAGGGCAACACCTGGATCCCCAACAAAAGCATTTGGGGATGACGAAAGCCTTTGTCATTCCGGTGAAGCTTTTTAAGCCGGAATCCAGGTGTTTGCTTTGCGCTTTAAGGTATCAACAAAGCCAAAATCAAGGGCAACACCTGGATCCCCAATTAAAAGCGTTTGGGGATGGCGAAAAACCTCTGTCATTCCGGTGAGGCTTTTAAAGCCGGAATCCAGGTGTTTGTTTTACGCTTTAAGGTATCAACAAAGCCAAA
>NZ_JACJFI010000751.1 GCF_014164505.1 Shewanella sp. SG41-4
TGCGACACAAATGCTGCAATCGTTAACCAAGTTGGCAAATTTACCCGACCAAACCCAAGTTTTTTGTGCTCACGAATATACTCAATCTAATCTCGATTTCGCCTTACATGTCACACCCAATAATTTACAGTTGGTTCATTACTCCCATAAAGTCGATCAATTACGCTCTCAAAACATACCTACTATTCCTAGCACAATCGCGACAGAAAAAGCCATAAACCCGTTCCTACGTTGTCATCTAAATGAGACTCAAGTCGCAATATCAACAGAATATAAAATAGCAAATACAGATGAAATTCAGACATTTACATTATTAAGGGAATGGAAAAATCAATTTTAGATTAACATGAAAACACTTTAATAAGACATGCCAAATGATTTAATCTACAATGCCAAACCAAGCTAAAGCATGACCAAAAGAGTTTCATAAGCATTTGGTATGTTAGACCCTTTATTTTCCGATCTGAGAACTTGAGGAAGTGCATCTTCAAAT
>NZ_JACJFI010000752.1 GCF_014164505.1 Shewanella sp. SG41-4
GTAAGCGGTCAATGAACTGGTGAAGCTTATTCTGCTTCACCTAAATCAACATTCCACGGCAGCAAATCAGTCATATCATCTAATGGTGCACGCTTAGGTAATTCCGTAAATAGATGACGAAAATAGTAGTAGGGATTCAAATCATTGGCACGGCAGGTCATCACCAGGCTATATAAGTTCGCACTGGCTTTAGCGCCACCCACCGACGTCGAGAACATCCAATTCTTTCGTCCTGTGGTAAATGGCCGGATATCTCGCTCAGTGACATTATTATCAATACTGATATCCCCATCTTCAAGATAGGTCAGTAATTTGGGCCATTGATTTAAGGTGTAACTAATGGCTTTACCTAATGCCCCTTTAGGTAAAACATGTTGGCTGTTTAGCCAGTCGTAAAACTCATTGAGGATAGGTTCGGCTTGTTGCTTTCTCAGCTGTTGACGCGCTTGGGAGGTTAAGTTTTTTGCCTGTTTTTC
>NZ_JACJFI010000753.1 GCF_014164505.1 Shewanella sp. SG41-4
GTAAGCGGTCAATGAACTGGTGAAGCTTATTCTGCTTCACCTAAATCAACATTCCACGGCAGCAAATCAGTCATATCATCTGATGGTGCACGCTTGGGTAATTCCGTAAAGAGATGACGGAAATAGTAGTAGGGATTCAAATCATTGGCACGGCAGGTCATCACCAGGCTGTATAAATTAGCACTGGCTTTAGCGCCACCCACCGACGTCGAGAACATCCAATTTTTTCGCCCTGTGGTAAATGGCCGGATATCTCGCTCAGTGACATTATTATCAATACTGATATCCCCATCTTCAAGATAGGTCAGTAATTTGGGCCATTGATTTAAGGTGTAACTAATGGCTTTGCCCAATGCCCCTTTAGGTAAAACATGTTGGCTGTTTAGCCAGTCGTAAAACTCATTGAGGATAGGTTCGGCTTGTTGCTTTCTCAGCTGTTGACGCGCTTGGGAGGTTAAGTTTTTTGCCTGTTTTTC
>NZ_JACJFI010000754.1 GCF_014164505.1 Shewanella sp. SG41-4
TTGTCGGTAGCAGTCGCAGATGGGTTACCGGCGATATCAATCACTTGCGCGGTCACATCAACATCAGTTGCGCCTGCAGTGACAGGCACTTCAACGTCAAAGCCGTTGTCGAGCATGTCTTGAGTGACAGGGCCGTTAAATAGGGTGTTGCCATTGCCGTCAGTGACAATCAAGGTGTCGCCGACTTGAGTGCCAGTCGCTAGCGTCACGGTGGCGGTCACAGTGCCGTCAGTACCGATCTCATCGCTGTTGAACACGCCATCGCTGCCCATGCCGCTGAATTCAACGATTGGTGCAGGTGCGGCAACATTGTCCACAGGCTGGTTGTCGGTAGCAGTCGCAGATGGGTTACCGGCGATATCAATCACTTGCGCGGTCACATCAACATCAGTTGCGCCTGCAGTGACAGGCACTTCAACGTCAAAGCCGTTGTCGAGCATGTCTTGAGTGAC
>NZ_JACJFI010000755.1 GCF_014164505.1 Shewanella sp. SG41-4
TTGATTACCAATAGCAGCATTTTCTCATTCGAGTATCTTTGGCGGCTCAAGGGCGCTCATTGACACTTTATGAAGAAATACATCCGCTAAATAAAAAAGAGAAGCCTAAAACCCATCTACTATTTCTGAAAAAACTTAATCATATCCTCATGCCATTTATAGGTTTTAATGTCATACCATTTATAGGTTTTAATGCTTTTCCATTTATAGGTTTTAGTGTTTATCTCAAGTATCGTAGTAGCTGTTAACTATAGTTAAATAAACTGTATGACACTAAATACATAGGCCAACACCTGGATTCCGGCTCAAAAGCATTGCCGGAATAATGAGATGGACCCACCCTTCTAATCGGCTTCATAGTGAGCCATGATAAGTTTGTACACTTTATCAACAAAGGGCGGGTCCGAATATGAAGATTACAACAATTGGTTTAGATATATCA
>NZ_JACJFI010000756.1 GCF_014164505.1 Shewanella sp. SG41-4
TTAAATCGTAATGTAAGAAATGATTGTAGTTTGCGACTCGCGCCGATTTATCTTTTGGATCCAAGCCTTTTTGCAATCGTATATTATGGGTCGTTATACCGGTTGGGCAGGTGTCTTGGTTGCACTGTAGCGATTGAATACAACCTAAAGCAAACATGTTTCCACGAGCGGAAGCAATAAAGTCGGCGCCAGTGGCTAATGCCCATGCCACGTATGACGGCATGATCATTTTACCGGTCGCAATCACTTTAATACGTTGTTTAAAGCCGCGTTCATTCAGTAAATCAACCAGTAACGGTAAACTTTGGCGCAATGGTAAGCCGACATTATCCATTAAGGCTTGTGGGGCTGCGCCAGTACCACCATCGGAACTGTCTAAGGTGAAAAAGTCTGGCGCATATTCAATACCACGACGCTCAATTTCATCTAGAAATTCAGTAAC
>NZ_JACJFI010000757.1 GCF_014164505.1 Shewanella sp. SG41-4
GAAGTAGCATCTGCCACTGAGTAGTTGTTCTGTATGTTTTCATCACCTGCTCCAAATTTATCATTGAGCAGGTATTTTTAGACAATCAGAACATCGATGCTAGGTGTACTTCGCTAGACGCATACCAACCAACAGCGACTCGGATCCTGAATAAGCGTCTAGCGAACTACACCTGTTTTTTAACATTCCAAGGTAACATGTTGTGGGGCTGGTTGGCACAGTTCATTAAGACAAGCACAGACTTAATCAAATGAAATTAGACCATTGGCCTTCGTGGTTTCCACATTACTGTAAAGAGTGGCACTGGTATAAGGTAACCGTCTAGCGAACCACACTTACTGTTTAAAATTCCAGGGTAACAAGCTATCGATATTGGGTTCTGGTTTACACAGTTCATCAAGGCAAACCATGATGTAATCAAATGGGATTAGACCATTT
>NZ_JACJFI010000758.1 GCF_014164505.1 Shewanella sp. SG41-4
TCGGCTTGTTGCTTTCTCAGCTGTTGACGCGCTTGGGAGGTTAAGTTTTTTGCCTGTTTTTCTATACCGTAAAGTTTGGCAATATAACTCAATGCTTTTTCGGGTTTACCTGCTTTTTTGGATGGAGATGCTTTTTGTGCATCGGTAAATTTCCTTCTCGCATGTGCCATACAAGCGGCTTGAGTGACCTGCTCAAGCGTATTGTAAGCACTGTAGCCATCGGTCAGGAGGCAGCCTGAGTATCCCGTTAGGAAATCCTTTACACAGGCGGCAGCACGACTCGGTTGATAGTCGTAAATAACCGCAGGGTTTTCTGCAAATTCACCACTGCGGTAAACCCACATGTACGACTTAGTTTCGGCTTTTCTGTCTTCTTCTCGAAGGACTTGTACCGTTGTTTCATCGGCACAAATGAGTTTTTCGCTCAGGAG
>NZ_JACJFI010000759.1 GCF_014164505.1 Shewanella sp. SG41-4
TCTGCTCAAGCCATGCTTTTAGCTTGTCCAGTATAGGCACACTGGCTTGTTGTCTTGTCGTGTATTTATCATCCACACTTTTATCTTTAACGCGTGACTCAACGCCGTACAGTTTTTGGATAAGGCTCAATACCACATCCGCTTTGCCGGTTTTATTTTTCCCTTGTAGCTTTTTCGCGTCGATAAATTTACGACGAGCATGAGCCCAACAGCCGATTAAGGTTGCCTCTGTTTTGGCATAGGCTTGATAACCATCCACGTGTAAATACCCTTGATATCCATCAAGATAATTAACCACGCAGGCGGCCGCGCGACTATTGTGGAAGTCGTAAAGCACGATATTAGGGATAGGATTATTCGGGTCTGGTGAATCTCGACCTGAGCAATACACCCACATGTAGCTGTT
>NZ_JACJFI010000075.1 GCF_014164505.1 Shewanella sp. SG41-4
ATCTGGGTGCCTTCACTCACAATAAGGCCCGCTGATGCGCGTTGAGCATAATATTCAGCCATCATATCGTTGGCTACATTACCTGGCTGAGTGGCGCGCGAGCGCGTCATTGGCGGCATAACAATACGATTTTTTAAAGAAAGTTTACCGAGTTGTATTTGTTGAAATAGTGCATTGTTCATTCTGTATTCCTCTTTACTTGCTAATTTGGATGAGCTCAATTTGGTATCCATCAGGATCGACGATAAAGGCGATGTGGGTTGAGCCACCTTTTACCGGTCCTGGTTCACGGGTGACGTTGCCACCGCGTGCTTTAATGTCATTACAGGCACTATAAATATCCTCTACACCCAGCGCTATATGACCAAAAGCATTGCCACGGTCATACTCATTGGTATCCCAGTTATAGGTTAATTCAATCGTGGTGCAGTCGGTTTGAGTACCATAACCGACAAAGACTAGGGTGTAGCGATACTCTTTGTTTTCGGTTCTTTCTAGCACTTTCATACCCAGCACATGGGTATAAAACTCAATTGATTTCTCTAGGTCAATGACTCTCAACATGGTGTGTAAAAATTTCATAAATCTCTTTTTAAGCGACATATTTTAAACGCATCAGCGAACGTGCCCATTCCCGAATAAACAACCGAATAAACAACCGGATAAATTACACTATAAGGTGTGCGTATTAATGATGAATGATGTTCGATAGAAGCAATATACCGCGAATATGATTAAACATTAAATTATGAAATATTATCTTTTTGATAATTAAACGTTATGAATGGGGGTTTGAAAATTAACTTCCAAGGTTTTTTTGAAAATAATTAACAAATAATTTGCTGGCTATCATGGTGACAATAAATATTGTCATGCAAAGCAAACCGAAAGTTGACAATTTGCCCCTCAAATACAGCTGAAAACGGCCTGAGATCTCTCTGATTTTTGCAAAAAGAGGTACGCTTTATCGTCTAAAGTTTAGATAAGGCACAGATGTATTAACTGTTTTTTAATCATTAAACCATGGTGATAGTGCGTTTTTGTTGTTGCAAAGAGTATTACGCCTATAGCATTAATGACGCAGTGTAGAAATATTTAGGCTCAATAAATATTGGGCAGCAGCATAAAATAAGATTAACCATTGTTGCGATAATCTTTACTGCTATTTCGATGCCGGTCATGTCACAGACTGATAAGTAAGAAATACCACAAGCCATTCAACCTATGCACGAAACATCTAACCCTATTGCCTTTGAACACTTGCGCCATACTCGTGTGGAATACACTCAATGGCATAAATAATAATTTGCATTGAGGTAATGATGAGTCTCGACCTTGAGCTTATATACCCGCACCGTCATTTAAGCTCGGAGTAGGTGGAGTCTTAATCTGACTTTCGCTGCGGTATATCTCATCAAAATCAACTTGTGGTAGGGATTCAAAGCCAGGTTTGGCAAATAAATAACCCTGCATTAACTCAATGCCGCAATCGCGTAACCATAGCATTTCTTCTATTGTCTCTACGCCTTCGGCCAAAGAGATAATATTAAGTTCAGCAAACAAGTTTAAGCAGTTTTTAATAATCGCTTGTCGAGTGTTATCTTGGTCGATATTACGAATAAGATTCATATCAAATTTGATAATGTTGGTTTGAAAATCAGCCAACAGCCCCAAACCAGCATAACCAGAACCAAAATCGTCTAATGCGGTGATAAAACCTGATTGCTTGTAATACTCAACGATACCTTTAACAAACTCTGTATCGCTAATGTTCTCATTTTCTGTAAATTCAAACATGATTCTGTTGGTCGGAAAACCATACTCTTTAGCGGCTTCTAAGGTTGTTCGAATACAGCGCTCAGGTTTATAAATGGCATTTGGAAGAAAGTTAATGCTAAGCATTGAGTCTAGCTTTAGTTTAGCCGCCAGTGCGATGGCTTTAACGCGGCAAAGCTGATCAAAGAGGTAACGATTATCATCATTAACTTGAGCAATAATCGAAAAAGCAGATTCATTATGTAAACCACGAACCAATGCCTCATAGCCAAATATGGTATTGGTTTTACAGTTAATAATTGGCTGAAAAGCCATGGTGAAATCAAAATCAAGGCTGCTTTTATCAACACATTTATTACAAGAAAATCTGTCATAAATTATTGGCTTTGTTTCCATTGTAGCAACCTCAATCAATATAACGCCCACTTAAGCTATGCCGCAACGTAACCTTAGGTTCTGCCTTACCTCGTAATCACTAAAAGCATTACTCGTATCAATGCAGCCTGTTGCAAATCAACATAAAGTGTTTGTTGAAATAAGCCGCTATGCGGCAGGGAAAAGATAAAAAACATCTTAATTGTGTCAATTTCAATTTGGTTAACTGTCGACTTAATTGATGTTGCCAAACCATGTGGCTTAACACTCAAACAGCAAAATAATATCAACGATAAAGACAGTAAAACAACATCTTACCCATTTCAATTTTTAAGGCAAGCCACGCACATACTTCAATACACTTTATCTAATATTTGATAATGAGTCGGTCAATTCGTTGGCTACTGGCTTAATAAAACACATCGTAATAACCATCTTGCGTACTGAAAATATAGCTCCAATGCAACCCAAGGTATAAACCAGTAACCAACATAACGGTTAGTCGTTTGCTGTCCGAATTAACGCGCTGATTAAAACGGCAGTTGCTCACCGTTAACATCATAAAACTGGCCGGTATTATGAATCGATAAATGGTTAATCACTTTGATAATCCCATTCGCGGAATCGTTTACTTTTAGCCGTGCAGAGCTGCCGCCCATATCGGTCTGCACCCAGCCAGGATGAATAGCGACCACCGCGACATTATCATCAACAAGTTCAGTCGCTAAATTGACTGCGAGCATATTAGCTGCGGCTTTAGACATTCGGTAACCATACCAATCGACACCTTGTGCTTTTAATAGCGATCCCTTAGAAGACGAGATAATCGCTATTTTACATAAACGATTTTTATTCAATAGGGACAATAAACAATGGGTTAAAAATAATGGCCCGAGTGCATTCACTTTAAAACACATTTCTGCGTCAGCATAATCGATAGCATGAATGCTGTGATTTGCTTGGTCCAAAAAGCCCGCATTATTAATAATTAAATCGAGACTAATATTCTGCTGACAGAGATTATTTGCTAAGCGGTGGATTGTTTCAGGACATGTGACATCCATTGATTCAATCAATAATTTGTCGGCAAACTGAGCCTTCAACGACATAAGCTCAGTCGTTGTCGCGTCGTCTCTACAGGTCGCTATTACGCTACAACCGTTGATAAGATATTGCTCAGTTAACGCTAAACCAATGCCTCTATTGGCGCCAGTGATTAACACCACTTCACTATTCATTAAAACCTCTCAATCTAGCGTCTATGTTGTATTACTGTTACATGAATTTTTAAAGCATCGATTTAAAATTTAATGTAAAACATTGATTAATAGTTTTTTATTACTGCATCGTCGTGAAGGTGAATCGATTACCTATCCACTATTGAATAGGTAATAGTAATACGAACATATCGGCAGTATTACGATAAAACACCGTGCCTGAGCAATCATAATTATGCTTTGCTTGTTCCTCAGATAATCGATTTACAATTACACGCTGGTGGCTGCTCAACAACTACTTAGCCGTTGCAGCATTACTTAATGTATTGAGGGCGCCAGATATTTTATTAATCACCTCATCGCAGCCTGTAATGCTATGACGCTGTTTAATGTACTGTGGATTGTTATACGACAGCCAAACCTTGTTATCTGCATCCTCGCTAATCAATACCTTTTGTGGCAAGTCAATCGCGACAAGTTGGTTACACAGCATTAATTGGGTGCCAATGTTAGGATTACCGAAAATGATCACTTCAGTTGGCCTCAATGTTAAGTTGACTCCAGCGGCATTTTTTTGATGATCAATCCTGGCAAAAACCGTAAAACCTTTGTCTTTTATGATCGACTCAAACCTATCTGCCGTCTCTTTGGCAGAGTAATGACTTTGTAAAGTAATAAGACTTTCTACCGCAAAGGCATGAGTAGACGTTATCAACATGGCAACGGCTAAGGAAATATATTTAATCATAAAATCACCTATTAGTTATGTTTGCTCTATAAAGACATCTCGGCGTTAAACTCGTGCCAAATTAAGCTTGAAATATCGATCTAAGCACTTGTTAAATAATGATTAATTAATGGTTAAGTACTAATTTAAGTAAATCGATAATTAAATGGATAAGTACAAGTTTAAGCATGTAGTTAAGCATTAGTGCTAAGCGAGCGTAATCAATATTATTTTAGTCTTAGGCATGTATCAGCGCGGGGCTAATTTCACCGCAGTACCAAAAGCCATTATTTCAGACGCGCCTTCCATAATGGCACTTGTTGTAAAGCGGATCCCCACAATCGCATCGGCACCTTTTTCAGCCGCACTGGCAACTAAACGCGCAATTGCAACGTCTCTGGCATCAGTTAGCATTTCGGTATAACCGCGAATTTCGCCACCGACAATGCTTTTAAAACCGGCCATAATATCTCGGCCAATGTGTTTAGATTGAACCACATTACCCGTTACAACGCCGACAATCGCGATAATGTCCCGACCAGGAATGGTTTCAGTCGTGGTATAAATCATAAATCCTCCATGAAAAATCATTCGTAAACCATCGTACTGCTAACAGGCTCAAATAGGAATTCAATTAGTGATACTTAACAGCCCCAAAACGGTTGTTGACGCTTTAAGCGCATCTCGTAAGAAGGAAGTAATAAAAAAGCCGTAATAAATAGAAGTAATGAAGAGACGTGATAAAGGCCAGTAATGTTGAGACGTTATGAAGAGTATTAATGAACAGTCGTACTCTATACGATCCATAAAGTGCTGGTGGACGTAATAGGTCACTTAATGAGTATCGTAATAGGCAACTTAATGGCTCAGTAACATAAACTCGGTGTTTATAGGTCGCTTATTAATTAACCTTTGTAGCCTTTATTTGAATGCGTAATCATTTAAGTGAATAAAGGTTAAAAATTTACCGAAGGTAATACTTTTATTTTTGCATAATACTGAATAATTATTCTTATGGCGTGAGCGCGGCATGAGGTTGAACTATAGCCACTTTTTACGATTAATTGCCTTTTTATAAGGCGGTTTATGGTGTTAAACATGGCATAATTAACCATTACGTTCAGCATTGGTTTTTGTGTAACCATTTTTGGTCATCGCTTTGGTGACAACAGAGGTATGTTTGGCTTCACATCATTCGTTATTAAATCATCAACGTCATTTTGAACGTATCGGGCCAGACTATCGAAATGGCGACTCGGTCAGTTTTCTCGACATCAAACACACTTTTGGTTTGCAGCATATCCGTGTTGGAAAATGGGTAAACCGTGAGGAATCTGCACTTGCGGCTAACCTTATTTTTGACTCATTAGCCGACTTAGCTAATATTTTAGCCGTGCCGCCAGAGTTGATTGGTTTACGCGGTAGCTTACGCTTTGCCTTTGGCCATGGCGGCCAAAAAGGAGTGCAAGCTCATTATGCGCCAGCTTACCGAGAACTGGCATTAGCCAAAAATGCCGGAGCAGGGGCGTTAGCTCATGAATTTTGGCATGCATTTGATCACTATATTGCCGACAAAATGTTTATCGACGACAGTATATTAGACCCGTATTTGTCGTCGCTTGTATTATCAGAGCAAACTACCAATACAACTCGGGCTAACTTAAGTCGTGCTAATTTATTTGCTTGTGCCAGCGACAATTGGCTGGCCGATAAACCCATAATCGCTCACCCGTTGAATAAGAAACTCTCTAGCTTATTTAAAGTGACCTTACTGAGTGCCAACGGCCAAGAGCCACATGACTATGTGCGTCGCTCCATCGCACTCGATAAACAGCAACGCTGCCATTACTTTGCTAAACCTACCGAAATGATGGCGCGCGCCTTTGAATCTTGCATTGAAATGTATTCACAAGATTATGCCAATATATCCAATCCGTACCTGGTTAACAGTACTGTCGACTCGCCATTAGCTAAGTATGGCGCTTATCCCGATGCAGAGCACTGCCGTGAAATATATCAAGCCATGATGGAATATTTTGAACCTTTGGGGTTGGCGTTTGATAAGCAGAATGGATAACAGTAGTCGAGAGTTTAAGGTGCAGCGTTGAGTCGACAATAGGCATAAGTCAAATAACAGCCTTGGGTCGATTGATCATCTTAAGCCGAATAACAGCCTTGAGCTAGTAACAGCCTTTGGGCGAATAACAGCCTTGAGCCAGTAATAACCTTGAACCAGAAATAGCCTTTGGGCAAATAATCATCTTGAGTCAATAAAAACCTAGAGTGAAAAAGCAATCCATAACAAGGTCTTGTTATTACATCCCTACAAGTCATATCAGCTCACTTAGATTATAAAATAATAAAAAAAGGCCAAGCGATTAAGCCAGGCCTTGGTATGTTGTTGCAAGTTCCGTTCTGCGATAAGTCATCAGGACTAGACCGCTAAGTATATTCAAGCTGATAGCAGCCTTAAGATACCAATTTTAGAGACTAATGTTAGAAACTCATTTTAGATACTAATGTTAGATTCTAATGTTAAAAACTCATTTTATATAGCGATAGCCTTTAGCTTATGCTCTAAAGCTGTTTGTATACCACACCGTCTTTCATCACAAAGGTGACGTTTTCCATCAAGCTAATGTTATCCAGCGGATTACCATCGACAGCGATAATATCTGCCATAAATCCTGCTTTAATCTGGCCTAGATTATCTTGTTTTATCAAGGTTGCACTGTTAATTGTTGCGGCCTGCAGCGCTTGAATAGGCGTCATACCAAAGGTCACCATGCGCGAGAACTGCTTACCGTTATCGCCATGAGGATAAATAGCTGCATCGGAACCAAACACCATTTTAGCGCCAGCCTTAACGGCTTTTCTAAAGCTGTCGCGCTGGGCTTGCGACACTTGCTTTTCTTTGTTGATATTGGCTTCTGGTACGCCGTTAGCCGCGCCATAGGCGAGGGTGTATTCAGTGTTGTAAATGTCGCAAGACAAATACGTGCCTGCTTTTATTGCCATCTTAATGGCTTCATCGTCCATAAAACTACAATGTTCAATGCTATCGATACCTGCGCGTATTGCATCTTTAATGCCGCTGGTACCATGAGCATGGGCGGCGATAACAAGGCCGCGCATATGCGCTTCATCTGCAGCAGATTTGAGTTCTTTGTAAGTCATTTGCTGCGCACCAACTTGAGTACCTTTAGAAAATACCCCACCAGTGGCACAGACTTTAATCGCATTGGCACCGTATTTTATGTTTTCACGTACTTTAGTGCGCACTTCCCAAGGGCCGTCGGCAACACCTTGAGCTTTTGCATGAGCTTCTGGTGCGGGGAAGTTATCATCGCAATGCCCGCCAGTGATCCCAATTGCATGGCCCACAGCCCAAATACGGGGCCCAGGAATATCGCCAGCATCTATTCCATCACGAGTGGCAATAACGGAATAACCCGATGCGCCTAAGTCTCGCACTGTGGTAAAACCCGCTAGCAGGGTTTTCTGAGCATTTTTAACCGCTTTAACCGTTTGCCTTGGCACTGAATAATTCATCGACTCTAAAAAGTTATCTTCGGCATCAAAGGATAAATGCACGTGCATATCCATCACACCCGGCACCAGCGTTTTACCCTTAAGGTCAATCAAACTGTAATCGGCTTTATTGGTGATATTTGCCGCAGTGGTAACCTTAATGATTTGATTGTTTGATACGATAATCGCAGCATCGTTAATGCTTTTACCTTTGGCTACGTCGATATACGCATCGGCTAAAATCAGCGTGTCTTGGGCAATCGCTGGAGTCATAAAAGTGGTGCCTAAAATTAGGCTAAGGGCGAGTTTTATCGCATTAATATTGTTGTTTTTTAAAGGCATGACTATTTTAAAATCCTGTGTTGTTATTGTTAGGCGCGGACATTGTTTACTTTGTATCGTACTAGGCACAATCAATTATTTATCAGTTTAATAAGGTGGAAAGTATGCGAGAGGTAAAGGCTAAAACTGATAATTTATATTAACAACGTGTTAAATTTAACCGTAATCATTTTGTGTATCAATTTGTATTAGCGGACAGTAATTGAAGCCAGTTTGGCGGAAAAAACGTATTAGGAAGAGCGTAATAGAGAGGCCGATTAAAAACGCATAAAAAAGCCACTCGCGAGTGACTTTTTAGAAGAGTGCTAAATGGTAGATGTTTATGATTTACACAAAATCAGAGTCATCTAATACCTGCTTTAAGCGTGCAAAGGTGTTCATGGTTTCATTGGCTGGCATGGGTGGATAATCAAGATTATTGGCGTTTAGTTGATATTGGCCATCAGCCAACTTGGTCACTTTTCGCAGTAAATATTGATTGTCTCCTGCTGCATCTTGGATTTCGATTGCCATAATTTGTCCGGTAATCGAACCTGCATTGATGGGGGTAACTCTCTCTAATAACAGTAAATTACCATCACTAATTCGATTTTTACCACCATTCATAGAGTTGCCACTGGCTGGCGCGATAAAGTAGATGGATGGATCTAATCTGCTAAAGTTATCATTCAATTGTCGAGTTTCAAAGTAGTCATCTGTTGCGGTTTTAAAGTGGCCACAGGCAATTTTTAAATCCGGATAAAAGTTAAATGAAGCTAGCGCATCTTTGGTCATAGCAACGACATTATCCTGACTCTTATTAGTCGATTCTACGGTATTCAATTTAGCTTTGCTTAAGCGCTGGCTATAGCGTGCCAACAGTAATTGGCTCAATTCACTCATACTACGAGTGACGGTTTCAATATCTTCAGCAGCAATATCAACATTAGCGTGTAAACAATCATTTTGAACCACAAACCAAGATTGAATATCAGACTTATCCTGTTTACATAAAAACGTAATTGGATTGTCTAACCAATACTTACGCCACTGAGGAGACTGAGCCGTAGCTTGCTGCAAATCGGCTTTAACATCTTGGGTCCACAATTTTGGATAACGTTTAAATACCTGCCAACTTTTGACACATAGCGTGTCAATACTAGGTGATGTGCTTAAGCCGTCTAGTTCGATGAAAGCCTCAAGTAAAATGGCTTTAAAGCATTTACTCATAGTGGCTTTTTCAACGCCTCGACTCAGAAAATGCAAATAGGGCGTTAACGCATGTAGTCGTGGGTCATCATTTTCTTGGTCAATGACCAAGTCGAACCAACTATCATGTTGCTTGGTGAGTTTGCTCCAATTAAAACCACTATGATAAAACTCGGTAGCCGTTGGCCTATGGCCGAGTTCATCTTTTAAACGTTGATAATGGCTATTGGCTTTTGTGTAATCGAGCTTTAATTGCTGCCAAAAATTGATGAGTTCTGGATCAATATTGATAACACAATCAGGATGTAACGTTGGAGCATTAAGTTGTTTCAACGTATCTTTGGCATTCGTTGTTTGTAATAACGCCATTGGACGATTTAAAAAGCTGATGTGATTACCGATAAAATCAATAACAGAGACAAAGGTTTTATGAGTTTCAGGAGATGTCCGTAATCCACGGCCTAACTGTTGTAAAAAGAGAATTTTAGACTCAGTAGGCCGTAAAATTAAGATCGTGTCTATTGAGGGTAAATCAGTCCCTTCATTAAATAAATCAACTGAAAATATTACCTCAATTTGACCAGAGTTTAATTGGCTAAGCGCTTCTCCACGCCTGACTTCAGAGTCACTGTGAACCGATACCGCATTTATGCCATGTGCAGAGAACCAGTTAGCCATAAAATCGGCATGGGCTTTAGAGACACAAAAAGCCAAGGTGCGATGTTGTTTGTGTGTTTGCCAATGACCAAACACATGTTTGGCTCGCTTGACCGTGGCAAATTGGTTTTCAAGAGCTTTAGGATCAAACTTTCCATTGCGCCAAGGTAACTCACGGTAATCAACCGTTTCATCATTGACACCTTGATACTGAAACGGCACCAAAATGCCAGACTCAATTCCGTCAATTATGTTTCGTTCAAATACTAAATTGTTATCACATAAAGA
The DNA here is from genome assembly GCF_014164505.1 of Shewanella sp. SG41-4. Lineage (GTDB taxonomy): Bacteria > Pseudomonadota > Gammaproteobacteria > Enterobacterales > Shewanellaceae > Shewanella. The sequence goes on from NZ_JACJFI010000075.1 coordinate 10,102, forward strand.
TAAAATATCTGCTTGGTCGGTGCGTTCTGGCGTAGCGGTTAAACCGAGTAAAAATTGCGGGGTAAAGTGGTTCAATAATAATTGATAACTCGCCGCGCCAGCATGATGAAACTCATCAACAATGACGTAGTCGAAGTGAGTCTGATCAAGTTTATTAAGGTATTCTGGTTTGCCTAATGTTTGAATTGATGCAAATACAATGTCAGCATCAATGACCTTCGTTTTGGCATTAAAGTGACCCGTTGTACTTTGAGGTAATAAGGTTCTAAATGTCCGTTCTGCTTGAGTTAATATCTCTTCTCTATGAGCAACAAATAGCACTTTTTTTGCATTGAATTGCAGTACATCAAATGCAGCTAACCATGTTTTACCCATGCCTGTAGCTAATACAACTAGCCCTTTTGATTGCATGGCTAAACGTGTTTCAGCTAACGCAATTAATGCTTGTACTTGGGCAGAATTAGGCACTGGTTCTTCAGGCTCTACTTCATGCACGATAGCTAAAGGCGGTTTACACAATTTACGCTTTTGGGCGTAGTCGTTGATAAATACATCACTGAGATCGATTGCCTGCGAATGATTAAAAATCTGCATAAATTGTTCGCGGATAAAAGTAAATTCTTTAGGATCTTGATTCGGCAATAAATCATGGCGTAAGCACCATTCAAATGCGTGTGTGAATGCCGCTTTACTGATGTTATTTGAGCCAATAAAAGCGCTACCAATATCTGTTAGTCCAGCTTGTTGTTGGACGAAAATATAGGTTTTCATATGAAAGCTTTGATTGCTTTTACAGGTAAATATCTTGGTTTTTGCGCCGCGAGATTGCAAAATCATTAAGTGGCGCAATGCGACTGGATCGGTAATAAAAAGATAGTCTGAGGTGACAATTGAAATGTTTACATCGCGTTCTAATGCATCGGATAAAGCATCAAATATTAAATTAAGTCCAGATTGTTGAATAAACGAAACTGATATTTCAATGCTGGTGGCACGGTTAATGGCTTGCATTAGCTTTGGTAAAAAGGGGTCATCCAAACCACCGCTGGTTAATACAGGTCCTTCTGCTAGCTTCATTTTTACATCTCTAGTTGGTGTTTTTGATTAAAATTGCGTTGAGCCATTGTTCACTGTCACGGCCAGGACGAACATCAGTTGTTATCCAAGTGCGTTTAATCTCAAAAGGGGTTTGGCTAAGCCATTGCTCTAATCGTGCTTGGTTGGCATCGGTAAAAAATCGGCCATTATGATTGCGTTCTTGGTCGCCATATTTGAATGAGCAATAAAGTACACCGTTATCGACTAGCGTGTCGGCTAATTTAGTAAAGGTTTTAGATAAATTCGAAGCATCAACATGCAGCAATGACGCACAAGCCCAAATGCCGTCAAATTGCTGTTCAAGCGTATCAATATGCTCAAACGTACAAACATGTACTTTTTGACCTAAATACGTTGTTGCAGCTTTGGCTAATTCAACACTGGCATCAATGGCGGTGACTTTATAGTCCATATGAATGAAAGCTTTGCTGTCACGACCAGAACCACAACCCGCATCTAAAACACGTGCTTTTGCGGGTAATTCGGTTACAAAAGGTTGGTATAATTCACTTACGTCAGCATTCACAGTTGAGTCAAAAAAGTCTTGTGAATTAGTGTCGTAGAATTCGATGGTAGACATAACTAACCTTATGATTTACATGGCTTGATTCTATCTTATGAGCAACAACAGTCTCAAGCATTTAATTTTGTCTAAAGACTATTAATCTAGATTAATAGTCTACCTGCTTTATCACCGCGATTGCCGTTTCATCACGGCCTTTTTTAGACGGGACTCGATGGCCAGTGTCGGCATTGGTTTTCATGGTTTGTATGAACTGATTCATTTGCGGGCCAATGCTGATGTGTATCGGTCGATTTTTACCGTAATAGTACAGACGATCAAATTTCAGGTTTTCACACATCCATAGTGCAACTTGCTGCATATCAATCGGTTGGTCATCGTTGCTGCTCACTAGGGTGAAGTCGCAGGCGGCACCTAAGCGGTCGCAGATGATTTTTTGATTTTGATTGAGCTCGTGTGAGCAATGTTGATCGAGCTTTGGTGCTATATGCGGGTTACGATTTTTAGCTATTTTTCTGACAAGTTCGGGCGAGCAAAAGCCATAAGTTAGACGCAATGGGCCAAATTGGTCGACGATTGGGTCAAGTATTTGGGTAGCCAATAAACTCAGGGCGCGCCAGGTGTCAGGTTGTAATGGCAGGTTTTCAATATTATGTTCGAGCGCAGTTGCACCACAATTAATGAGATCTGCGTAGGTAAAAAAGCGGCTGGCTTTACCGTTGATATTATAGGTAAACAATCAAAATCCGTCGTGTGCATTCATTTGGGGTAACAATACCGCGGATTGCTCAAGCTGGCTAGATGGAACAGTGGGTTGAACGTGAGATTGATTAAATATCATTTAAAATCATATTTTTTGGAGTGAAATAGGTGTTTAATTGTTTGTTAATTTTTTTGTCTATGTAGGCAAGTTTTTTTAATGCTTAGATCTATGCAGACAATACACTTTATTGTTTATAGAGCTTTTTATTTGCAGCGCTATTCATATACAGCACTATTTATATACAGCGCTATATTGTAATGCTGAGCGAACAACACGATAACTGCAAGGAGTCCTTACTAGGTTCTTGAGTATTGATTGTATAAAAACCGATCATGAGTTGTTAGGTGATCAATACTTTATACAGTTGTAAAAAAAACAGTAAAAAAATGCACCATTAATGAGGTTTATTATGAAAAAGCTTAATACGTTACTTGCCGTCTCGATATCGACTTTACTAGTAGCTTGTGGGGGTAGTGACGATAAAACAGACTCTCCTCAAATGGGCGTATTTAGTTTAGGTGTATCAGATAACCCTAGTGATGCCAAAGACGTTACGATCGCTTTTAAACAAGTTGTGTTAAAAAATGACTCGGGGAGTATTTCATTTGATGTGTCAGATGATGGTGCTTTGAAACAAGTAAATTTACTTGAATTTCAAGGGCAAGCCGTTGACACACTTGTGAGCGGGCAAAGTATCCCTGTTGGTGAATACCAAATGTGTATTTATATGCAAAGAAGTGAAACACCGAATGCGGACAGTTCATATGTCATAACCAATGACGATAACTTATTTGGTTTAACGACCAACAGTAATGGTTCATGTGGTGGCGTTGGTGCTACCGATACCGATACTGGTCGACTATTTTTTAATAAGACATTTACGATTGCAGCTGGCACAAATAGTTTTGTTGCTGAATTTGATCTGTCTAGTGGATTACAAGACCCCCATGGTAATAAAGATTACTGGACTTTAAAACCTACGTCGGTGCAGTTACATAACATTTCTGAAGTTGGTGCGATTGAGGGAAGTATTCCTGCCGACGTTATGACTCAATGTGAAGTTGCTGCTGGCGGAAGTGAATTTAGCCATGCGGTTTATTTATATCAAGATACTGCTGCCTTAGAAAATATGACTGATTTTAACATTGATGCAGTGGTTGCCCCAGACGTTGCGCCTATTGCTTCTGCAAGAGTTAACGCTATTTTAGATCAAAATGGTCAAGTGATAGGCCAGGGCTATGAATTTGGTTTTGTGGTCGCGGGTAATTATAGTCTGGGTTACACCTGTGTTGCACAGAACGATGATCCTGATGTAACAAATACGCTTGATGATGTAGAAAGTCCTTTCTTTTTACATGCAGATTTACAAGATGTTGAAGTGACAAATGGTACTGTCGCGAAGGGTGAGTTTGTTAGTTCATCTACTATTTAGTCTTATGTTGGCATTTTCGTGAATGCGAAAATGCCTTTACTTAGTTTAGCCATATGTTGTTTGTTGCAGTTGTATCTGACTCACCGAGTGAGATAACGAATATCTGTAATGGCGAGCTAGGTACCTCAGTACTCTACACCGCTATATTTAATAGCAATTCTATGGCTACACTAACACTTGGCGCGTGTTGGCAATGTAGTGATGGATTTGAGCTTCAGTTTTTGTGTCTATCATTTCATCTGGGCGGCGGTCTTCAGGGCAAGGCATACGCGGCGTTGTGCCAAATAACCTGCAAATTAATGGACGTTCTTCATATACTTCACAGCCATTAGGGCCTAAGTACACACAGTTCCACTCTTTTAATGCTGCTTCATGTTCGGCATCTGTTTTTACCGGTAGACGGGCCATTTCAGCCGATGATGTAGTGACAGGGCCGCAGCAATCGTGACAACCTGGTTTGCATTTAAATGAAGGAATACGCTCGCGCAGCAGGTCGACTATCTCTATGTTGTTTTTCATTAATACCTAACGTTTAAAGAGTTCGCGGACATTATACGGTGATAGTGGGCTGACTAAAAGTTGCCACACTGTTTATTTGGCAGCAACTTATTTAGAAGCCACTTATTTAGAAGCAATGGACCCTTTGTGCAGGATGGTATATTAGTGGAATGACATTTTTTGTTTATTATTTGCTTAGTGGCATCAAAGATAAATCCGCTTTTAATATCAGATAACGGCTAAATGGCTATTACAACTTGTTTGATAATGAAGATAATGCAACAAGCGCATTGTCGAAATCTAACATTTCTACAGCATCATATAGCACTGTTAATTCATGCTTAACCAATAAATTATTAGCCAATATATTTTGCAGAATTAGGATGATATTCACCGCTTCTAGATTGTTATTTTCTAGGTGTTGCTTAAGTTCTGCGAGCATAGCGGTTAGCTCTGCGATTGAGTAATCAACAGTTATGCGTTGTGCTTCAATTTCTTTTTCTGCTAATAAAGCATGGATTTTTGATAGTTCAGCTTGTGTGACTGAGCGTAACTGGGGTACCAGGTCGACACAAAGTATCTCAAATGCATTTGTACTATTTGCATCCTTTAGTTTTATCTCCCAGGCACATAAGGTTTGATAGATTGATGTTAAGCCAGCTGTCCCTGAAGTCCCTTTAAGGGTATGTACAATAATCATCAACTCCTTGGTGTTGTTTTGCAATATCATCTGTTCCAGATTAGTCAGTTGCTGATCCAGATTCGCTTCAAAAACCTTTAGTAAACGCCGATAAAACTTTTCATTACCCCCAAAAGGCTTAAGTAAATTTTCTAGATCCTTATTATCAGATTCTGAGCTAACCTTATTAAGGTTATGTTTATCAATTTCATCAAGGGGCTGCTGATTAACAGCAATTTTAGTAGATTTCATATCAATGACTCTCGGACCACGATAACTTTCTAAATACACTATAACTTTCTAAATACACTATAGGAAAGATAACAGCGGTTTACTGTATTATTGAGTGCTAATGGATGTCCTATCGACATAAAAAGTTAGGATTTATTGTTAATCAATAGCTTAGTTTGCTTCAACAATAATTATAATGCAATATTAGTAGTTCAAATTTGGCATATTTGGGGTTTACACCAATCAAACTGGAGTCGGCATGAAATTAGATAAAATTTTACACGTTGAGGATGATGAGTCGATACGAATCATTGTTGAAATGGCTCTTGTTGATATATGTGGATTTACCTTGTTGGCTTGTGATGGCGGCCAAGAGGCCATTAGCCAAGTAGAGGCTTTCACCCCAGATTTAATATTACTAGATGCCATGATGCCGGGTATGGATGGTATACAAACGCTGAATGAAATTCGTAAAAAACCAAATTGTTTAAACATTCCTGTTGTTTTTATGACCGCGAGGATTCAGGAGTCTGAAAAACAAGAATATTTGGATGTTGGTGCAGTTGCTGTGATTGAAAAACCCTTCGATGCTATGAGTCTTGGTGATAGGTTAGAATCTATTTATCAAGCTAGCTTAATCTCTCAAGAAATCCATAATCAAGAGTAACTTATGCAAACTCCTGTATTCCCTATTTCCGAGACAGAAAGACTTACCGCGCTAAATAATACTGGGCTGTTAGATACGGGGCCAGAGGAACGTTTTGATCGTTTGACTCATTTAGCTCAACTTTGTTTAGGCACTGAAATTGTGCTTATTTCATTGGTTGACTCCAATCGTCAATGGTTTAAGTCGAAACAAGGTTTAGATGCATGTGAGACAAGCAGAGACATTTCATTTTGTGGCCATACTATTTTAGGCGAAAGTATTTTTGAAGTTGCTGATGCTCTGCTTGATAGACGGTTTGCAGACAATCCATTAGTTGTATCTGCGCCATATATCCGATTTTACGCCGGTGTGCCTTTAGTGTGTAATGGTGAAAAAATTGGCACACTTTGCTTTATTGATAGCAAACCTCGCCAATTCACTGATAAAGAACGAAACATCGCATACGGTTTTGCTAAAAGTATTGAACAAGAAATTATTGATAGGTTACAAAATCAAGCACATGAACAATTAGCCGCGAGTGAACTCATGTATCGGTCGGTGCTGGAAGGCACTAGAGTCGGCACTTGGCAGTGGAATGTTCAAACGGGTGATACCGTATTAAACGAACGCTGGGCCGAGATTATTGGTTATACC
>NZ_JACJFI010000760.1 GCF_014164505.1 Shewanella sp. SG41-4
CATCCTTGCCGCTTTATGGCTTTACCGTTAGTTGTTAGGAAGACGACTAGCATTACAGTTCAGGCGTTATTGGGTCCCCAGACTCTATTATCCGATAACGTCATTTTTATTAAGGTGTTTAAGCTTTCACCATTGACGGTGCTACTTTCGTCATTGGTGGCACTAAACCCCAAAACCGTTTTGGCAAGGATGTTTGACCGTGTTAACAACTCGCCCCCCAGTAGGTTGATAGCACAGCAACAAACATTCTAATAATAAGCGCAAAATATCTTGCATCCTTGCCGCTTTATGGCTTTACCGTTAGTTGTTAGGAAGACGACTAGCATTACAGTTCAGGCGTTATTGGGTCCCCAGACTCTATTATCCGATAACGTCATTTTTATTAAGGTGTTTAAGCT
>NZ_JACJFI010000761.1 GCF_014164505.1 Shewanella sp. SG41-4
AGTTGCAGCAACATGGCTTTGAGTTGTGCTATATCATCAGGTAGGTCAGTCAAGGTGGCTCAGGGCTTAAAGGGTATCAATATCCTTAGTCTGACAGCGAAAAATGATCGTTCAAGTAGAAATTTGCGATCAACAATCACTGTCACACTTCTAGTCCATAGATCGGTCGATGCGCCTTAGGATTATCTAAGGTTAATCCCGATAATAGCCAATGTAATTGCTGCTTGCTGATATGAACTGCGCCATCACATTTAGGCACCGGCCACTTAAAGTGGCCTTTTTCGAGGCGACGATAATAAAGCCAAAATCCGTTAGTATCCCAGAATAAGATTTTGAGCTTATCGCGGTGTCGATTACAAAAGATAAACCAAGCCTGGCTAAA
>NZ_JACJFI010000762.1 GCF_014164505.1 Shewanella sp. SG41-4
CATTGCGGCTTTCGATACTTTTAATAAACCATTTAGCTTCTTGCAGGTGGCCTCGAATAAATTGGCTATCAGACGGGTTTTTGCTGCTTCTAGCCATTGCAGCATATTGCTGATTAACACCAATTTTAGGCATATTGTCTGGGTTTAACTCTACAACCCAACGGCCATTTTTCTTTAATACGGTAACATCTGGAATGACGAATTCATCATCCATGGCGGTAATTAATAAGCCCGGACGAGGATTGAGTGACTGGATTAGGGTGATTGCATCACGCAACTCATTTTCTTTTAGTTTGGTTTTGCGCATCAACAATCTGAAATCACGTCCAGCAATTAAATCTAAATAGCCTTTAATTAACAAACGTG
>NZ_JACJFI010000763.1 GCF_014164505.1 Shewanella sp. SG41-4
TCAGCGTTTAGGACTAGCACGCCATTTTCTAGGGTGACTTCGGTGCCTGCAGCATAACTTTGGCCATCAACTTCAAAGCTGACAACGCTTAAATCTGAATCAACATCGCTGTCGTTATCTAATACGTTACCAGTGGCAACAGTATCTTCAACAATGGTATTGCTGTCATTGACTAACACAGACGCATCATCAAGCGGCGTCACTTCAATGGTTAATGTGGCAGTAATACCTGTGTTGGTGGTGTAGGTGATCACCGGCACGTTGCCGTTCCAGTTTTCATTTGGTGTGAAGGTGTATGAACCGTCAGCGTTTAGGACTAGCACGCCATTTTCTAGGGTGACTTCGGTGCCTGCAGCATAACTTTG
>NZ_JACJFI010000764.1 GCF_014164505.1 Shewanella sp. SG41-4
TATTGAGCAGATATCTCAAGCGATGAAAGAGATGTTTGTTAGTGTCACTCATATTGCTGAATACGCGTCAAATGCGGCAGTTGAAGCTGAAGATGCCAACACTGAAGCAAAACAAGGCGTTATAATTGTTAACGATGCTGTTAGCACTATTAACATCTTAGCTGAAGAAGTACAGCAAACTGCGGCTGTCGTTGATCAATTGGATGCATACACCCATAACGTTAATGACATTTTGGACACGATAAGAAGTATTGCAGATCAAACGAATTTACTGGCCCTTAATGCTGCTATTGAAGCCGCGCGTGCTGGTGAACATGGGCGCGGGTTTGCGGTAGTTGCTGATGAGGTAAGAACATTG
>NZ_JACJFI010000765.1 GCF_014164505.1 Shewanella sp. SG41-4
CTCAGTCAGCTTATCACCAGTAAATACCAATATGGGTTACCGCTTTATCGCCAGGAAGCCATGTTCAAGCAATACGGTATTGAGCTCAGTCGCCAGACCATGAGCAGCTGGATAGACAAATCCGCTGCACTCTTCGCGCCACTAGTTGAGCGACTTAAAGCCGAGCTGTTAAAGCAGCCCACGTTGTTTGCCGATGAAACGCCATTAAAGGTGGTGAAATCCGATAAAGTGAACAGCTACATGTGGGTGTATTGCTCAGGTCGAGATTCACCAGACCCGAATAATCCTATCCCTAATATCGTGCTTTACGACTTCCACAATAGTCGCGCGGCCGCCTGCGT
>NZ_JACJFI010000766.1 GCF_014164505.1 Shewanella sp. SG41-4
GTAAAGCACGATATTAGGGATAGGATTATTCGGGTCTGGTGAATCTCGACCTGAGCAATACACCCACATGTAGCTGTTTACTTTATCGGATTTCACCACCTTTAATGGCGTTTCATCGGCAAACAACGTGGGCTGCTTTAACAGCTCGGCTTTAAGTCGCTCAACTAGTGGCGCGAAGAGTGCGGCGGATTTGTCTATCCAGCTGCTCATTGTCTGGCGACTGAGCTCAATACCGTATTGCTTGAACATGGCTTCCTGGCGATAAAGCGGTAACCCATATTGGTATTTACTGGTGATAAGCTGACTGAGCAAACTGCTCGTTGCAATGCCTTTGTT
>NZ_JACJFI010000767.1 GCF_014164505.1 Shewanella sp. SG41-4
GCTCTTATTTACGTTGGGCAACGCATGTTGCTGCTCAGCTTCGTTAAACGTGCCTTTGGCTACCTTTTCACTTTGTGATGAAAAACGTTTTGATTTACTTAAGTTGAGTTGTTCAATAAGCAGCTCAATTTGAGTTTGAAGCTCACTCACTTGCTCCTGCTTAGCTTGAAGCAATACTTTTTGAGCATCATTCTCTTGCTGTAGTTGCAGCAACATGGCTTTGAGTTGTGCTATATCATCAGGTAGGTCAGTCAAGGTGGCTCAGGGCTTAAAGGGTATCAATATCCTTAGTCTGACAGCGAAAAATGATCGTTCAAGTAGAAATTT
>NZ_JACJFI010000768.1 GCF_014164505.1 Shewanella sp. SG41-4
AAAAAGTGGTGGGTCGTGAAGGATTCGAACCTTCGACCAATTGGTTAAAAGCCAACTGCTCTACCAACTGAGCTAACGACCCATCTTGGTTTTGCAAGAACTGATATTCTTACTGGAACAAAAGCCAACTGTCTCTATTTCAAGACCAACTGAGCTAACGACCCATCTTGGTGTAACATTAAAATTGTTTAGCCACGATTTAAAAAGTGGTGGGTCGTGAAGGATTCGAACCTTCGACCAATTGGTTAAAAGCCAACTGCTCTACCAACTGAGCTAACGACCCATCTTGGTTTTGCAAGAACTGATATTCTTACTGG
>NZ_JACJFI010000769.1 GCF_014164505.1 Shewanella sp. SG41-4
CTCAGTCAGCTTATCACCAGTAAATACCAATATGGGTTACCGCTTTATCGCCAGGAAGCCATGTTCAAGCAATACGGTATTGAGCTCAGTCGCCAGACCATGAGCAGCTGGATAGACAAATCCGCCGCACTCTTCGCGCCACTAGTTGAGCGACTTAAAGCCGAGCTGTTAAAGCAGCCCACGCTGTTTGCCGATGAAACGCCATTAAAGGTGGTGAAATCCGATAAAGTAAACAGCTACATGTGGGTGTATTGCTCAGGTCGAGATTCACCAGACCCGAATAATCCTATCCCTAATATCGTGCTTTAC
>NZ_JACJFI010000076.1 GCF_014164505.1 Shewanella sp. SG41-4
TACGCACCAGGAAATGTGCCGAAACTGATTTTGGATATAGAAAGGAATGCGAGGCAATTTATGTTAGAGGGAAAGCGAGAAAGAAGTTACCCGCGCTGCTTAAAAGTGAGTAAGAATGGTTATCCGGTCGCAAAAAGAAAAAATGCCATTCACCTTAAGTGAACGGCATTAAGCGCGTGACTGCGTTATATACGACAACTAAATTAAAGCGGCTGACTCATTGAGTGGCCGCTTTTTTGTGTGTTAATTTGTAACTTTTGAATGTGTGTCGGTTTTTTGGTGTTACCAGTTTATGGTGCAAGGATCTTGTTGGTTATTGGCTGAGATCTGTTTTGCTTGATCAATCATGTATTCTAATGCCGCCAGCTCTCCATAATCTCGATTTAACGATAACCAGTATTCGGTTTTTTTACGATTACGAAGCACCATGTTCATGGCAATATTTGCTTCTTCATTAAAAGTATCAAATGCTTTTTGTGCAGATGCATTATTAGCTAACCCTTCTGAATCATCATATTTCTCCAACACATTATTTTGTATAGATAAACCTACTTCATTAGTTAATAACCCACCTTTAGACTCAATTAATCTTTCACTGGTTTGTAAACATATATTCAATAATGCAGCATTGTCGGTATCAGTTTTTTTGCATAACTTAACAAGTGGTGCAAAATTTGTTTTATATCTTGTAGCGGTAATACCTAGCACTGCTACTTTTAAAGATAAATCATCATTAGCTCCAGCTTCTTTAAGGGCTAAATCGACTGTAGATAAATAGTCTCCGGAATATTCGTTATAACGTTGTGATTGGATAAATTGCATCAGCGACATTTGAGCTCTTTCTATGTTGCCAGCTTTCAGCTGATACAGTGCCATTTGCAACCACAAAGCACCGTTTTCAGTGTCAATATCTAATGCTCTTTGCATCATTACATCATCACAGACTTTTTCTGTGGAATAGCTGCAATGTAGCATAAGGTTAAACGCTATTAACTTATTGCTTGGATATGTTTGTAATAGTTCGTCAAAATTTTCTATATCGTCTTCAATTGATTTGTTTTTGTTGATGAAAGCTGAAGCAATACGTGATTGTTGAGTTTGCTGTTGCTTAATATTGTCGAAGAAAATGTCTTTATTAGCCGAATATCTATTAAAGCTATCTTCGATTATTGGATCTGTAAACATTTCAGCTATACCATTACAACGCACTATTTCATGGGGGGATATATTTGGCGGAATACTATCAGTGTGATTTATGGTTTGCGTGTATTGAGCATTTTGTGAAGTAGATGGTTGCTGCACATCATTGGTTTTAGTTTGCATCACATTTTCAGTTGGAGTTTTATTTTCATTAAAAATAAAAATGAGTGCAACTGCAAGTAATGCTGTTCCAACAAGCATAAGTTTTTGTTTCATCAAAAAATCCGTTTAAATATTATCAATTCATACTGCTGATTTAATAACCATTTTGCAATGAGTATTCGCTGGATATTTTTGGTTATTTGCCATTATCTATTTTTATAAACCCATCAATATGAGTGTCTTGTGTGAGCATTTGCTGCAAATTTAAACTAGATTTAGTCTAATTAAATGAATTGGCTCAACGGATAAAGAGTTAACTTGAAGCTAAAAAATAATCTCGGGTGAGAAAAACTGGCTGCTGTGACGTTATGCTTCGGTGCTGCGCTTGGTATGGCTCTTATGGTAACGAATACAGCCCCTTTTATCGCATCAATGTTGGCGGTTATTGTTGTTGGGGTTTATATCAATATAGTATCTGGTAAATGGTGATTTATTGATTAGTGTTGGTAGGTCTTAGTGAACTATTATCGAAAGGTATTCGTTCTGTATTATGTCTCACTAAAAGTAAGTCGCTCAGTATTGAAAATTTTCAGTTGGCTTTTAAGTATAGTTTTTTGCCTGTTTTGAGTGAGGCTCTTCTTGTTTTATGTATTTTCATACTCAATGTTGTTTACTTTTTATCTAGAATTTAGGTTGTTTGGCATATTAATGGAGTACTTTGATTGTTAGGGTTTTCAGAGTTCTTAGCTAAGTTAGTGTGCTATCTTTTACTTTCTTGAGTTACATTAAACAAAAAAGGGAACAAATATTGTTCCCTTTTTGCTATCTATCATTGGCTAATTTACCAGACTCTGGCAACCAAACCCTTTAGGTAATAACCTTCTGGGAATGCGCTGCTAATAGGGTGGTCGCTTGCTTGGTGCATGCGTTCAATAAATTGCACTTCACGTTTTGCATCAAGTGCGGCATCGGCAACCACTTTTTGGAATAGGTCTGACTGCATTAAGCCTGAACACGAGAATGTCAGTAATATTCCACCTGGGTTAAGTAATTGCATCGCAATCATATTGATGTCTTTATAACCGCGACATGCGCCATCGAGTTGCGACTTATTGTCGGCAAACTTAGGCGGGTCTAAAACAATAACATCAAAGGTTTTACCTTCATCTCGGTAAAGTCGTAGTAATTTAAATACGTCAGCTTCGTTATAGTTAACATGGTCATCATTAAGATTATTAATGGCCATATTATCTCGAGCAGTTTGCAGCGCTAAGGTTGATACATCGACGTTTTCAATGCTAGCTGCGCCAGCTTTGGCGGCATATAAGCCAAAAGTACCGGTGTAACAGAAGCAGTTAAGTACTGACTTACCCTTGACGAAACGAGCCGCCATAGCACGGTTGTCACGCTGATCCAGATAGAAACCTGTTTTATGACCTTTAACAACATCGACGGCAATCTTAATACCGTTTTCTTCGATGATGACGGGCATAGCAGGTAGCTCCCCGTGCAGTAGTCCTACTACCGGAACTAGGCCTTCTTTCTTTCTCGAGTCGACATCTGAACGCTCATAGATAGCGCAGTCAGGATATTGAAGAACCAGTTGCTCAACGATAGTGTCGCGCCACTTTTCAGCACCAGTACTCAATAACTGACATACCAGAACATTGGCATAACGGTCTATGGTGATACCGGGTAAACCGTCCGATTCTGCGGCGATTAAGCGATAGCCCGTTAGGCCTTGTTCGCGGATCAAATCATCACGACCCGCTTGGGCTCTTTTTATACGTCGGGCGAAAAAATCGGCATCAATGGTTTCTTCTTTGTCGAAGGTCCATATCCGTACTTGAATTTGAGATTCTGGCGACCAGGCACCGCGTCCGAGCCAATGCCCGTCGTGCGCCACAACTTCAACCGTGTCACCAGCTTGCGGTTTTCCGCCATTGACGTTGTGAATTCCATTGGAAAATATCCAAGGGTGGCGACGCTCTAATGAACGCTCGCGACCAGGTTTAAGTTTAATTCTGATAGCCATGGTATTGCCTAATGTAAAGTATAAAAGGGGTAAAAAGAGTTACCGCGCACCCAGTAACGATGCCATATAAGCCTAATCGTAATTCACTATTGGCTTGGGGTAATCACTCAATAATTGAGTGCATTAGCCTGGGGCGACGAAGAGGGATCATAGCCTGTTTTGAGTCTAAAAACCTGACAAATAATTAAATGGTTAGCTTAGTGTGGCGTGGTTAATATAGATTCTGGCGGTTGAACGGGTAATTACAGCTTATTTCATTATGTCTTAACGATTTTTTGTTGAGTTGTCGCGAGGATAAATGTTGCTGGAGGTGCCTGCACAATCAAATATGCCCACAGACTCTAAATGATAGCGATGATCTTTTTAGGTCGACTGATTAACGTGATATTTTTCTAACTACCAAACTGTACTTTACAAGCATTCAGTTGAAACGATGCTAAGCGTTGCTGAATACCTGTAGACGTTAATCATTCGCACTAGAGAGTGGTAATTGTTTTTGATTCTGTGACGACATTGTCACGCGAAAAAACCAGAATATACCCTTTAAACGGTAGTGTTAAGTAATCTGTATGTACCGGTTTTATATGGCTACTAATAAATCCAAACTCTGCCAATTTTACGCTGAGTTTATTTTTTCGACCTCGACCAGGATCGACAATAATAACGTCGCATTTTTCACTTGCATGGTTTTTAATAAAATAGGCCAATAATTGCACATGTTCATCTTCATACAGTAAATCGCTGCCGATGATAATGTCAAAAAGCCCTAATTTACTGGTGTCATTAGCCCAGTCTACTCGCTCAAATGCAATGCTTTTACCATTGTTTAACTGTGTGTTTCTATTCAGAAACAGTTCAACCTCTGGGTGGTAGTCTGTTGCTGTTATATCGGCATGTTTTTCGTTAAGAAGTAAGCTTGATAGCGCTATTCCACAGCCTATTTCTAGAATTCTTTTACCTTCGGTTTTGTAATCTAACATATAGTTAGCCAGCACTAAGCTTGATGGCCATACAATGCCAAAAATAGGCCAACTGGCTGAAGATATTCCAAGCTTTTCAGCTATGCCGGTGGGGTCATAGAACTCTTGATTATTGCGTAAGGTGCATAGATGGATATCAATTTTACCAAACTCAACAGTTTGATAACTTAAACGTAAAGCTGTCATTGGGCCGTCTCAAAATTGAGCGCTCAGCCAGCTATCGAGAACACATAAATGACAAAACGAAGAGGTTTTAGTCAGGTTATATTACTTTGCTAGAAAGGCAATGTATTTAGTTAAGGCTTAGGTTTTATTAGACTCCGATTTTAATAAAATCATCATAGTATGGTCGTTTTAAACTACGTGATGGAACTCAATTGGATTAAGGTGCTATTCAAATATTAATTTATTGATAACAGATAATCTCAGCATAAACAGTCAGTTTTCACTCATTGTTGGACTAGATTAGCACCTGCATAGTGACTTCAATAAAGCCTCGTTTATATCAATTCAGTACATAATTCAGGCCCTTCATCAATTTGAACTCTTTTTATCAATTATTATTTCTGCGGTGACATTAGACAATAATGTGTAGTTGTTAAAAATGTGACATACGTATCGCAAACTTAATGATAATGGTTTGCATTAACATGTCTGTTATGTATAATTCACGAAAATTTACATTGGTTTACACAACACAGTCGTTGTTTACATTGTTTAATCGGGATGAAATATGAAAAAAACGTTAATTGCTGCAACACTATTTAGTCTTTTTGCTAGCACTCAAGCTATGGCTTCTGACGAGACGACTGAACTACGTCAGATTATTGAGCAACAGCAAAAAGTGCTTAAAGATCTTGAAAAGCGTCTCGAGCAAACTGAAAAGCGTGTAGAAACTACTGCTGATGTTGTTGAAGCAGCCGCATCAGGCAAGTCGGCAACCACTATTGGTGGTTATAGTGAATTACACTATAACAACATTAGCAATAACCAAACCGGTACCGACTAGAAAGAATTCTACTTCCACCGTATTGTATTGTTTGTGGGTCATGAGTTTAACAGTAGCATTCGTTTTTTCTCTGAACTAGAAGTTGAGCACTCAATTGCCGGTGAGAGTAAAAAAGGCGAAGTTGAGCTCGAGCAAGCTTATATCGAGCATGACTTTAATGAGATGTTTACTGGTAAAGCGGGTTTATTCTTAATGCCAGTGGGTATTATCAACGAAACTCACGAACCAACGGTATTTTACGGTGTTGAGCGTAACCCGGTAGAAAAAGACATTATTCCTGCAACATGGTGGGAAGGTGGTTTAAACCTTAATATTAAAGCGGCTCCAGGTTTAGCGTTTGACACAGCAGTGACTTCTGGTTTGTATTTAGACGAAAGCTCAGGCTATAAAATCCGTAACGGTCGTCAAAAAGTATCTGAAGCGAAAGGCGAAGATTTAGCTTATACCGGCCGCGTAAAATACACTGCAGTACCGGGTTTAGAATTAGCTGCCACGGTTCAGTATCAGTCTGACTTAACTCAAGGGACTGCTGGTGTTGATAGCGCGTCTGCGACATTGTTAACAGCGCATGCAATTTACAGCATTGAAAACTTTACTGTTAAGGCGTTGTTCGCCCAGTGGGATATTGATGGTAAAGAAGCTGAAGCATTAGGTCGCGATAAGCAAAATGGTTTCTATATTGAGCCTGCTTACCGCATTAATGAACAGTTTGGTGTGTTTGCTCGTTATAACGAGTGGGACAACAATGCCGGTGATAGCGCCGACACCAAGAAAAAACAAACCAACGTGGGTGTTAACTATTGGTTACACGAAAACGTAGTGTTTAAAGCTGATTACGAAAACATTGGTGGAGCTGCAGATTCAGACGGTTTCAACCTAGGTGTTGGTTACCAGTTCTAATTGCTGAGCATTCAGTAAAAAGACACTTCGATAAAACAGATTATCGGTAAAATTATGGGTGCCAACAGTGTATATTGTCGGCACCCTTATTTTTACACTTAGCTAAGGATTGATATGCAGGCAATATTACGATCATATTTGGTGTTATTTATGGTGGGATTAGCTGTTTATTTGTCGGCGTTTAGCGCTGTAGCAACACAGTATCAGTCAAATGACGCCTTTATTAACCAAGCATTTAATGGCAATAGTGGCGAGTCTAAAGTGTTGTGGTTAGATGATGATCTCAAACAAGCTGTAGAAGCTATTTTAGCCCATCGTTTTAGTAAAATGCGTATGCGTTACTGGCTGCACAATAATGAAACCGTGTGGATAATGGACGAAATAGGTAAAGAGTCGCCGATTACGGTCGCTATTCATGTTAAAGACCATCAAATTATGCGGACTAAAGTGTTGGTTTATCGTGAAAGTCGCGGTGACGAGGTACGTCATGATTTTTTTACAGACCAATTTAAGCTGGCCAAGTTAGATGACCAACATCAGCTTGATAAGCATATAGACGGGATTACTGGTGCGACATTATCAGTAAGAGCGTTGACTAAGTTATCGCGCATTGCATTATTACTTCATGCGCATGTGGTGCACTAAGCCACGTTTCAATTCAAGCAGATCATTTCAAGCAGGTTAGTGTGACTAAAACATCTCGACGTAACCGTTTTAGACTTAAGATTTTGCGAGCCCTTCGTCCTTGGCATCGTCGCTTAGGATTAGTGAGTGCGTTGTTTATCTTATTGTTAGTGCTTACAGGCGTGGCAATAAACCACAGTGATGATTTTGGTTTAGACCAAACACCGGTTACTCAGTCGTGGTTGCTTGATTATTATGGTATTCCAGCACCTACGCATGTTGCTCAGTTTTCTACTTTAGATAATCACAATTTGCCTGCACTTTATATTACCGATAATTTATTGTGGCAGAACAAACGTGTCATTTTAGAAGGTTCGCAAACCTTAATCAGTGCCGGTTATGCTGCCAATATGCTGGTGGCAATAGATGCTCAACAGTTGTATTTATTCGATGCAGAAGGACATTTACAAGAAACCCAAAGCAGTAGCACCGGTTTACCGGCTGATCTATTAGCGCTTGCAGTAGTAGGTGATCGAGTGTGGCTAAAGACAGGTTCTGGTGTTTATCAAGCAGATAAGCAGTTAATCGATTGGCTGCGCATTGAACCATTCAAGCCGTTAAGTTGGCTTATGTCGGCCCCTCAAGTTAATGCTGAGTTTATTCAACATGCTCGTAGCGCGCATTTAAATTGGCAACGCGTCATACTCGATTTGCATAGTGGTCGCTTATTTGGAGCGTTAACAGTGTGGTTGTGGGATTTGTTCGCGCTGGCATTATTGCTGGTATCTCTCAGCGGCTTTTGGATTTGGTATAAACAAAAACCGCCTAGATAATCGATTTTACATTAACTTCTTATCCATTAACGCTCAAATAACTCAACGGTATTAGTTAGCTTTCCAGCAAGAGAGTTTAGCTCCGCCCCGGCTTCACTAATTTGATGATTACCTGCTGAAACCGTTTCGCCTAAAAGTCTAAAATCTTGCACTTTGAGTTTAACGGTATTAGCTTGCTGCTGTGAAGCTTGAGCTAACATGGCAGATTCTTGACTGACGGTAGCAAGAGACAAAATAAGTTGGCGGCTCTGTTCAAGCGTTATCACTAACTGATTTGCTAATGATACTGAGTGTTGTGCTTTTTGTTGGTTTGATGCCATATTGTCGACCGCAGATTGAATTGAATCGACAATATTGGCCAGCATTGTATTTATTTCTACTGTTGAATTATGCGTGCGTAAGGCTAGCGTTCTAACTTCATCAGCAACAACTGCAAAACCTCTTCCGGTTTCACCAGCTCTAGCCGCTTCGATAGCTGCGTTTAATGATAATAAATTAGTTTGTGAGGCAATATCGGCAATGGTTTTTACCACTGTCGCCACTTGTTTACCTGAATTTTGCAGTGTTAGTAACATACTGGCAGTTGTTTCAATGTCTTGAGCCAATACGCTAATGCTTTCTGCTGTTTGTTTAACTTCTTTTTGCCCCTCAACCATGCTTTGCGCACCATGTTGAGCTGAGTCTGATGCATTTTGTGAGTGTTCGACACTCTGTTCCATTTGCAGTTCAAGCTGCGACATCACATCCACTAAACTCACAATCGTGTGTTGAAGCTCATCCACAGAGGCTGATGATTTGCCCGTTGTGTTACTTAATTGAGCTACCGTTTGGCTAATACTGGCTATGGCGTCATGTACTTCATTCATTCCTAAGCGGAATACGTTAATTAAGCCATTAACACTGGTGGCCACATTGCTTATTTCAACAATGCATTCATCTGACAGCTTGGCTTTTAAATTACGATTTTGTGCAATGCGGGTGAGATCGTTTGATAGTTGTTGTATCGGCGTGGCTATTTGTTTTTGTGCTGCTAAGTAAGCCCCTGCAGCCACAACCAACATGAGTCCAACTAATACAAAAATGAGCATAGTATTGTAGCCAAGTTCACTTTGAATGTTGATCGCATTGTGATTGGCTTGAGTTGAAATCTCCTCGGCGAGTATGTCTAGACGATCTTTGAGCTCGTTTGCACTATCATTTAAAGTACTTAAATGATTACGGGCATTGTCCCAATCTACCGATGATTTGCTCATGGTGTTTGAAAGTGCTGATAATGCTGCGGTCAGTGCATTAATTTGTGGCATTAATTGAGTCGATGTTACGGTGTTTAATTGTTGATATTGCTCGTTAATGCTTTTTTCTAGCTGAACTTTATTTTTGTTAAACTCTATAACATCGATGGTTGTGCCATATAAAGAATAACCCATTAATACCTGTTCTTTGGCAAGACTTTGAACCTGGGTAATGCTATTAAGCGCAGGTAATGTGCCATCGACAAACCCACCAACTTCTTGTTTTACAGTTTGGTTACTGTTATTGAGTAAAACCGCTGCTACTAGGGTCATTAATAAAATAGCTGCATAGCCTAGTAGAATACGAGCTTTGATAGTATTAAAAACGTTAAACATGGGTTAATACCTTAGTCGGGTCATTTTAGATCTCAGTGTTACTAAGACCGGATACAAGAGACGTTATGTTCATTTTATTCTAATGATTCTAATGTTAAACATATCGGCACAATATGAATATTCTTGATTAGCAAGGCCTAAATTATCATTTATTTGGATTTTTAGGGTAAAAAAAGAGCGAACATTTTGTCAATGTTCGCTCCTGTATTAATGTTGCAGACTAAACTGTTTCTATCTCGTCGCCTTTAGCAAATTGAATAGTGTTGCCAAACACAAGGCGGTTAGTGACTAATGCAAAGGTTATACAGGCTGCTAACGTGACTGGCATTAAGTGAATATAGTGCCAGCTTGAATAGAATGGAGAGAATTCAAATGTTAACGAGGCATATAATATTACCCCAAATATAACCGCACCGATCCCTGCTCTGGCATCAATGTTTTTAAACACTAAGCCCACAATAAATATCGACAGAATAGGCATACTGAGTAAACCATTTAACTGTTGTAATAAGTTGATGATACTTTCTGCTTGTTGATAAATCGGTACCAACACTAAAGTGAGAATGCTGAGTAATAATGTAACCCAACCACTTAAGCGCACTACGTTAGGGTCTTTTTTAATATAAGCTTCGTGGATATCACACACATACAACGCAGTCGCAGAGTTTAGTAAGCTGTTGTATGTCGATAATACTGCCGCAGCCATTGCAGCAGCAAATACACCCGTTAACCACGTTGGCATTAGGTCGCCTACAATACGCCCGTATGCAGCATCACCAATGTCACCATAGAGTTTGTATGACACAATTCCAGGGATAACCACGATAGCCGGTACAATTAGAATACGAATACCTGCAGCGGCAAATACCCCTTTTTGAGCTTCTTGTAGTGTCGGCGCTGCCATGGCGCGTTGAGTAATGGTTTGGTTAGTACCCCAATAGAACATTTGGATAAAAATCATTCCCGTTAACAGGGTCGGCCAAGGTAGCGGTGAGTCACTGTCGCCAATAAGGGTAAGTCTATCTACGGGAATATCTGAAAAGTCATAGTTAATCGCATTTAGGGCTAAAAATACCACAAAAATAGCCATGCCCAACAATAATACGCCAGAGTAGGTGTCTGATACCGCTACCGCACGTAACCCACCAAAGAAGGCATAAACCGCGCCTAAAGTGGCAAATGCAACGGCAATATACATGAGTGGAATATCGACATTAAACATGGTTTGCATAAACAAAGAGCCTGAATAAATCACCGCTGGCATGTAAATAAACGCATTGCCTAAAAAGAATATCGAACCAATTACTGCCCGTATATGTTTGTTGTTGTATCTTTTTTCCAGTAATTCCGTGGTGGTGGTACAGTTATATTTGTAATAAACGGGTAAAAACAACTTAGCCAGAATAATGAGGCCGATAAAAGCAGCAAACTCCCACCATGCTAATAACGCCATCTGATTTCCGTTCATGCCCACCAGTTGGTCAGTACTTAAATTGGTTAAGGTGATAGAACCCGCCACAAAAATCCAGCTCAAACCGCCCCCAGCCAGAAAGTATTCTTTATTTTGTGTGCTTTGCTGACGATTAGCTCCACGGCATTTGATATACGTTAATAACCCAATCATTGCCGTTACAATGGCAAACACGGTTATTTGAATAATATTTTCAGACATTATTGTTCCCTTTCCCAAGTTTGTATTGGGTATTGTTATGCCGCAGCTGAATTTTTACTGACTTCTAATTTGATGCTTTTTATTGGGTTTAACCCTGGGGTTTTATTGTGTTTTTTGATCAGCGCATTGAGTTGAAATAATGACATTAGCATGGCCTGTAATGGCGCAAGATAGCCTTTTTGGTGTAACTCAAATAGTGCTTCTTGGCTGAGAGCTTGCAGCTTGTCTTCATCAATAGTGAATAAACCCGACAAACTAGGCGTTGAACCATCTTGATACTGCATCAAGATGTTAATTGGGCGTAGTAGGCCGAGTTGGCTAATATGCTGATTAAATGCTTGGGTCTGGATATCATTGTTAATGTCAGATTCGAGCAGGGCTTTTACTCTCGATAAATGCAGTGATGCTTTGCCGTTGGTTTCAAAAATGGCTTGTCCTGTTGTGGTGGAAAACACGCCATGTTGTTCGTCAATACCTATGGTGTAACCTTGTGGGTCATCAGGTGACATCATCAAAAAAAAGGGAAATGTTTGCATGTTAGTTGGCGTGTGCAGCGCAGTCCACTTACCTTGTTCTATAAATAAGTTGCTACCTTGCTCGAAGCTGGCAAATGCCGTTAATACCCATTGACCATTGTTACCATCGCGGACATAAACAATTGGCATACTGCAAGCTGTTTGGCTGACTTCAGATACCCGTAGGTTCATGATATTTTGTTGATGAGCAAATTGGATGGCGCTGTCGTTTGCTAATCGTAAGCTTTGGTGCTGTTGAGGCGTTAATTCTGTTAGTTTTTTCATATTATTATTCTATTGTTGAGAATGAGTTAACCATTGTTCAATGAAGTCTCGATGAGGCGGCAGTGTATTGAGCATCTGCTGCGTAAGCTGAACATTACGATTAAGTATCTGAGTGGCTTGGACCTGTTGTTGGTATAAGTGCGCATGTTGAGAATAGTCTGGACTGAATCCCATACCATAAAGTACATATTGATAACTAGCGGCTGGAAATAACTCGTTTGGGCCATTGAAGTCTTTGCTGGTGGGGCCTCTATAAGCCCAAATGCTTAAGTCATCTTGTAAACTCTGTGGAATAGTGTCGGGATCACAGTGTGCTTGCCAGTAGGGTTCGGGTCTTTTAGTCAGCATGTAATGTAGTTTTAAAAAATCAACAATACGTCCCCAACGATATTCCATTTGTTGGTTAAATCGCTTGGCGGTTAATGCCATGATGGTATCGTTAACCGGTAGGTTGTCGGCAATATAGCGTGCAGATATTTCGACTAGCATAATTGCAGTGGCTTCTAGTGGTTCAACAAATCCTGCCGCCATGCCAACAGCAACACAATTGTTTTGCCAATAACGTTCGCGATGACCACTTTGGTAGCTGATTTTTTTTACGCTTAAACCTTCGGCTTGCGGGCCAATATAACGGCGTAAATTGGCTTCAGCCTGTTCATCTGTCATATAACGGCTGGAATACACATGACCGACACCGCGGCGATGTGTTAAGCCAATATCCCAAATCCAGCCAGAGTCTTGTGCTGTGGCGATGGTATGCGATGCAATCGGGCTGTGCTGATCTGTGTAGGGCACTTGCATGGCAATGGCGCGATCGTTAAATAGCACATGATCCAGTTTAACAAACGGCACATTAAGGGTTTGACCCAGTAATAAAGAAGCAAAACCGCTGCAGTCGATAAATAAATCACCGTCAATTGAGCCTTGGTCTGCAAGCGAAATATGGCTGATATTACCTTGGCTATCCACATGGGCTTGTTCTACTGTGCCGATGACATGCTCGACAGCCAGTTTAGCTTTACAATGTTGCTTTAATAAGTCGGCAAAGGCGCCAGCATCAAGATGGTAAGCATAATTGCAGCTGCCTTGGTATTCGCCTTCTGCCATGCTGCGAGGAGCAAGACCTGATTCACAAATAGCATGCTGGAAGTTGGTGTGCTCGGCGTAGTCTTTGATGTTGTCGATATAAGGGGCTAAGTCGATACGACCATAACCTAATGGAACCGTAAATGGATGATAATAAAAGTCGCCATTTCCATGGACCCAATTAACAAACTTGCCGCCTTGTTTAAACGTGGCATTGCAAGCCTTAAAGACTTCGCTTTCGCTTAAACCTATTTGTTGTAAGGTGTTTTTCATGGTTGGCCAAGTGCCTTCACCAACACCTACCGTGGGAATGTCTGATGATTCCACTAAAATAATTGTTAAGTCATTACCTGTCTGGCTTTTATGGTGCGATGCAATGATAGCTGCGGTTAACCAACCCGCAGTGCCTCCACCCACAATGATAATTTTTTTGACTACTTTTGCCATTGGGTTAACATCCTGTTGCAATGAAATATGTTTAATAACCATCGATGTTAAACACTATCACAAGGTGTGTTTTATGTATCATAAACAAAAAAGACAGGTGCTAAGCACCTGTCTTTTTGTTACTTATAATTTAAAACTTGCCTCTAACACCTAGAGAGTAGCGCGATCCGTTATCTTCAACCGAATAAATTTGGTTGGCGAAACGACCTGTTTGCACTAGCTCTTCTTCAGTGATGTTAATACCTTCAACAAAAACAGATACGTTTTCGGTAATGTCATAGCTGGCGCTAATGTCCCACTGACCAAAAGTTTCTGTTTTGATTGGCTCACCGTTAAAGCCGTTATCTAACTGACGTAAAAAGCCTTCACGATTGTTAAATGCAATACGAGCTTGCCAGTTGTCTTGTTCGTAAAACACGATTAAGTTTTGTGAGTCACCTAAACCTTCAAGTGCAAAACTTTGGCTTGAATTCGCATCAACTTTCACATTGCTATCAACTACAGTGGCGTTAGCTGTTACACCAAAGCCATTGTCAAAGAGATGTGTTAACGCAATTTCGTAGCCGGTAATGCGTGCTGACTCACCATTGCGTGGACGCGTTACTGTGTACACTTCAGACTGACCATTTAGCTCTTCTGTTGTTGCAACAACGTCGCTGGTACATAGATCTGAGTTACTTGTACTACAGTCAAAGTCTGGGCCGCTACGGTCCGTCATTTGATAAGTTTCTTCGCCTGTTAAGCTGACAATGAAATCATCAACTTCTTTGCTGAAGAATGCAAAGCTGAATAGGCTAGCGTCGTCGTAGTACCATTCGTATGACACATCCCAGTTACTTGAACGGAATGGTTCAAGTGCAGGGTTACCGCCACTAGCTGTTAAGTTTTGGCGACGCGGTTCATTAAAGTTAGTCGCTGGTGAAAGCTGTGACATCGTCGGACGTGTTAATGAATCATATACGGCAAAACGTAATACCATGTCGTCTTGCAGATCTAACTTAATGTTTAAGCTTGGCAATAAGTTAGAGTAAGACGTGCCTTGAGTAATATTTGCAGCAGGGCCATATACGTTAGCAAACAAGGTTGCATCGC
Source organism: Shewanella sp. SG41-4 (assembly GCF_014164505.1). GTDB lineage: Bacteria > Pseudomonadota > Gammaproteobacteria > Enterobacterales > Shewanellaceae > Shewanella. Next base: position 14,409 of record NZ_JACJFI010000076.1, read on the forward strand.
TTGTTGGTACTACGTCAGAGATATAACTTTGCACGGCACTGACTTCAACATCAGTATTTGAATAACGCGCACCAAAATCAACCGTTAATGGCATATCGCCCACGTCATACATAAAGGTAAAGTTCATGTATAAGCTGCTAACATCTTCGTTAATGGTATAGCGGTTATTTTGTAATGTTGGAACGATTGGAAAACCTTCAGCGGCTAAATAATCGACCATTGCATCACCGTCATAGGTGTAAAATGTATCTATTAGGCCTGAGAAGTAATTGTTCGCCGTGTAAGGTCTAAAATTAATCGCATCTAATGGTGCTGCTGTACCGTAACCACAGAATTGACATTGGTTACCGTAGATTTGATAGCTTGATTTTTCACGTTCTTGACGGTAAACACCAAACTTCGCTTTAGTGAACACTAATGAGTTCGGAGTGTATTCAAAATCAGCCTTAAATTCGGTGATCTCATCTTCGTCAGTGAACTGGTTACCTTGTTCGTTGTAATGTAAACGCGCAAGGTTTGCATCAGGTAAGCTGCCGTTTTCAAAACCATCATGGATGACCGTTGGGGTTCCACCTGTGCCATCAAATGCAAAGCTGTTGATCATACCGACAACGTTGAAACGGTCACGACCAGCACGATCGTTTTCAGCATTTGAGTTTGAAACATCAAAGTTAGCTTTTAATTGGTCTGTAACATCCCATTTAACATTTAAGCCGACACCGCTGTTTGTCACATCACGAGAGTTACGAGTGTGCGACACAAAGTCAGTTGCTGGGTCGCCACTGCCTTGATGTAAACCTACATCTTGGCTGAAGGTTAATAAGGTACCCGTTGCTGGGTCGATAGTGGCATTGCCTACGCGGTCTGGCTCAAACCATGATGCTAAATCGGTCACCTCAGAATCCACTTCAAATTTTGAAATGAAACCATCCAAGGTAATACTGACGTCGTCAGACGGAGCATACTGGAATACTAAGCTACCGTTTGTACGAGTTCGGTCTTGTTGATCAACGATTTGGTCCCAGTTACGTGGAATATAAGCATTGGTAAACAACACACCATCACGTGAGTTGGAGATAGTTTGACCACCACGCCAACCGGCGGTGTTGATTTGGTTAATTTGAACTTGACGCTCTTGATGGCTTACTGCAAGCAATACACCCATCGTTTCGTCATTAAAGGTATTACTGATCAAACCTGAAATTGAAGGTGAAACTTCTTCTGAAAGACTTTCGTACATTCCTTTCACAGAACCGACAAGCTGGAAGCCTGAGTAATCAAAAGGACGCGCGGTTGTTACGTCGACCGTACCACCAATACCACCTTCTTGCATGTCGGCACTGGTGGTTTTATAGACGTTAGCACCTGTAATTTGGTCGGCGGCTAAAATATCGAAATTAAACTCACGACCAGCGCTATCTGTCGCTAATTGACGACCGTTAACCAATACCGTGTTGAATTGTGGACCAAAGCCACGAACCGTTACGGCTTGACCTTCGCCACCACTTCGGTCAATCGATACACCAGTAATACGTTGCAATGATTCAGCTACGTTTAAATCTGGAAATTTACCTAAATCTTCGGCTGAAATACCATCCGACACGACCGAAGCTGTTTTTTTATCAGCCATTGAGTTTTTTAAACTGCTGCGTATCCCCTTTACAGCAATAACTTCTATTGTTTGTTCATTAGCTTTAGTTCCAGCTTCTGCTGCAGAGACGCCGTTAACACTTCCTAATGCCCCAGCAATGGCAAGTGCTATCGTTGTCCGCTTACCAAAAGTTGCGATTCCTTTTGTCGACATTTTACTTTCCCCAGTTGATGTTGTTGTTTTTTTATAGAATCTTTATTTTTAATTAAAGCTTATTTATCTTATAAATATATTAATTAAGCTCAAATATCAACCTTTTCTTAACAATGATGGCATAATTTAATGATTGTTTTTTAGACTGATTGCTGGAGTTATGGTGATGTTCCTTGCAAAAAAGTAATATCAAAAAAACGTGTAAAATATTTTATTTATTGTTATTTAAAGGTATTTTTTATTATTTTTTG
>NZ_JACJFI010000770.1 GCF_014164505.1 Shewanella sp. SG41-4
AAATTTCTACTTGAACGATCATTTTTCGCTGTCAGACTAAGGATATTGATACCCTTTAAGCCCTGAGCCACCTTGACTGACCTACCTGATGATATAGCACAACTCAAAGCCATGTTGCTGCAACTGCAAGTAAAAGAGCGTGCACAAGCAGAAGAAATTGCTGAGCTTAAAACGACAGTTCAGCTGCTTATTGAACAACTCAACTTAAGTAAATCAAAACGTTTTTCATCACAAAGTGAAAAGGTAGCCAAAGGCACGTTTAACGAAGCTGAGCAGCAACATGCGTTGCCCAACGTAAATAAGAGC
>NZ_JACJFI010000771.1 GCF_014164505.1 Shewanella sp. SG41-4
AATGGCCCTGTCACTCAAGACATGCTCGACAACGGCTTTGACGTTGAAGTCCCTGTCACTGCAGGCGCAACTGATGTTGATGTTACGGCGCAAGTGATTGATATCGCCGGCAACCCATCTGCAACCGCCACTGATACACAACCTGTTGATGCCACCATGGCACCTGCACCGACTGTAGAGTTCAGCGGCATGGGCAGCGATGGCGTGTTCAACAGCGATGAGATCGGTACTGATGGCACTGTGACCGCGACCGTGACGCTAGCGACTGGCACTCAAGTTGGCGACACCTTGATTGTCACTGACGG
>NZ_JACJFI010000772.1 GCF_014164505.1 Shewanella sp. SG41-4
GCAGCGCTTTGTCGTTGTATCGTCTGAGTCAATTGATGCTCTAATAAAATTCCCATTACAAATCAGTCAAAACTCTTTCAAATCTAAAGATATTTATCAGCTGAATATTCAACATACAACAAATATAGCCTTAAGATAGTCATATTTTCAACTCAGCTAGTTTGTGGGCTTGGTGATAAGCCTGTATTTGGAGCAATGCCGTTAAGTCTGTTAATCATTTCTGCTTTGAGATTAAACAATTGTAGACTAATAAACACTGATATTTAACAATGCTTTGAGATAAAGCATTATAAGGTTGCGCTGG
>NZ_JACJFI010000773.1 GCF_014164505.1 Shewanella sp. SG41-4
GCAGATGGGTTACCGGCGATATCAATCACTTGCGCGGTCACATCAACATCAGTTGCGCCTGCAGTGACAGGCACTTCAACGTCAAAGCCGTTGTCGAGCATGTCTTGAGTCACAGGGCCGTTAAACAGGGTGTTGCCATTGCCGTCAGTGACAATCAAGGTGTCGCCAACTTGAGTGCCAGTCGCTAGCGTCACGGTGGCGGTCACAGTGCCGTCAGTACCGATCTCATCGCTGTTGAACACGCCATCGCTGCCCATGCCGCTGAACTCTACAGTCGGTGCTGGTGCCATGGTGGCATC
>NZ_JACJFI010000774.1 GCF_014164505.1 Shewanella sp. SG41-4
TTCAGATGATAGCGATTCAGATGATAGCGATTCAGATGATAGCGATTCAGATGATAGCGGCCGTCAAGGTGAGTCAAGCGGTTCATCACGCAACACTTCAAGTCAACCTACTGAGCAGCCAAGCCAAGAGGAAATCGATTCAATTATTCAGGAGTTAGATGAATATGAAAACGATTTTCATCAGAAATTAATTTCTGAAATTGAAAGCATGGCAGCAGAACATTCAGAAGGAGGATTAATAAGCTTACCACTGTCTAACGAGAAAGTTGATATTCCGTTAAGTTCAATTTGTCTAATA
>NZ_JACJFI010000775.1 GCF_014164505.1 Shewanella sp. SG41-4
GTCACTCAAGACATGCTCGACAACGGCTTTGACGTTGAAGTGCCTGTCACTGCAGGCGCAACTGATGTTGATGTGACCGCGCAAGTGATTGATATCGCCGGTAACCCATCTGCGACTGCTACCGATACACAACCTGTGGACAATGTTGCCGCACCTGCACCAATCGTTGAATTCAGCGGCATGGGCAGCGATGGCGTGTTCAACAGCGATGAGATCGGTACTGATGGCACTGTGACCGCGACCGTGACGCTAGCGACTGGCACTCAAGTTGGCGACACCTTGATTGTCACTGACGG
>NZ_JACJFI010000776.1 GCF_014164505.1 Shewanella sp. SG41-4
TGGCGGTGAGCTACATAAAATGGGTGAAGATAAGTCAGAAAAGCTTGAGTTTATTCCCGCTCAAATCAAAGTGATTGAGCACATTCGGCCTAAGTACGCTTGCCGTCACTGTGATAAATCCTCGATTCAAACACAGATAAAGCAAGCCTCAATGCCTGCCATGCCCATCAACAAAGGCATTGCAACGAGCAGTTTGCTCAGTCAGCTTATCACCAGTAAATACCAATATGGGTTACCGCTTTATCGCCAGGAAGCCATGTTCAAGCAATACGGTATTGAGCTCAGTCGCCAGAC
>NZ_JACJFI010000777.1 GCF_014164505.1 Shewanella sp. SG41-4
CACGATTTAAAAAGTGGTGGGTCGTGAAGGATTCGAACCTTCGACCAATTGGTTAAAAGCCAACTGCTCTACCAACTGAGCTAACGACCCATCTTGGTTTTGCAAGAACTGATATTCTTACTGGAGTGAATGCCCCATTTTATAACATTTAAATTCTTTAACCACGATTTAAAAAGTGGTGGGTCGTGAAGGATTCGAACCTTCGACCAATTGGTTAAAAGCCAACTGCTCTACCAACTGAGCTAACGACCCATCTTGGTTTTGCAAGAACTGATATTCTTACTGG
>NZ_JACJFI010000778.1 GCF_014164505.1 Shewanella sp. SG41-4
TTTCGGCCTATCACAAACGGTTTTACTGCACGTTCAGCTCTATTGTTATCGATGCTGAGTCGTCCATCATCCACATAACGAATGAGTTTGTGCCATTGATTAGCCAGGTAATTAGCCGCCTCAATTAGTTTGGTATTGCCCACTAAATTTGGCTGGTTCTGCTCAAGCCATGCTTTTAGCTTGTCCAGTATAGGCACACTGGCTTGTTGTCTTGTCGTGTATTTATCATCCACACTTTTATCTTTAACGCGTGACTCAACGCCGTACAGTTTTTGGATAAGG
>NZ_JACJFI010000779.1 GCF_014164505.1 Shewanella sp. SG41-4
AGTGACAGGCACTTCAACGTCAAAGCCGTTGTCGAGCATGTCTTGAGTGACAGGGCCGTTAAATAGGGTGTTGCCATTGCCGTCAGTGACAATCAAGGTGTCGCCAACTTGAGTGCCAGTCGCTAAGGTCACGGTTGCAGTGACGGTGCCGTCGCTGCCGATCTCATCGCTGTTGAAGATACCATCGCTGCCCATGCCGCTGAATTCAACGATTGGTGCAGGTGCGGCAACATTGTCCACAGGCTGGTTGTCAGTAGCTGTTGCAGATGGGTTGCCGGCGAT
>NZ_JACJFI010000077.1 GCF_014164505.1 Shewanella sp. SG41-4
GAGACAGTAGAGCCTTTTGACATGGAAGAGGTGTTTGATAAGGAACGTTTTTGGACTGGAGAATGTGAGTTTAATTGTGGTGATGGTAGTCGATGTCCTGTTTGGGTCAATGTATCGACCATGTTTAATATGAATGGCTCGGCACTGCATTATGTGGTGGTGTTTTCTGACATCACTGAGCGTAAGCATAATGAGTTACATCTGCGCCGCTTAGCAAACAATGACATGTTAACTGGCTTAGCTAATCGAGCGATGTTTTCGCGCCGATTGGGCCAAGTTATTGAAATAGCAAAACAGCAAAAAGAAACCTTAGCATTATTGTTTTTAGACCTCGACAGATTTAAACATGTTAATGACTCATACGGGCACAGTATGGGTGATGCATTGCTAGTTGAAGCCGCAGGTAGACTACAGTCTTGTTTGTCTGAAGAGCATTTGTTGTGTCGTTTTGGTGGTGATGAGTTTGTTATTTTGCTGCGTGATGCGAAAGATGTCGACACGATTAACCACATTGCAAAACAACTATTAAAACAAATAGAAACGCCTTTTAAACTATACGGCCGAGAATTTTTTATTTCGACCAGCATTGGAATTAGCATTTGGTCTGACGATGACCAAACTCCCGAGACTTTGATTAAAAATGCCGATTTAGCCATGTACCATGCTAAAGAAGAGGGACGTGGTAATTTTCAATATTATTCAGCAGAGCGAAATGCAGAAGCGCTATATCACTTGCGCATAGAGGCTGACTTGCATCGCGCGATACTGTGCAATGAATTTGAACTGTATTACCAGCCTCAGATAGATGTTAACCAACAAAATAGTATTGTTGGCGTTGAAGCGCTCATTCGTTGGAAACACCCAAAAGATGGCATGGTTAACCCCGATGTGTTTATTGGTATAGCAGAATCTTGCGGTTTGATTGTTGAGATCGATCGTTGGGTGCTGACTCAAGCTTGTCTCGATGGTGCAGATTGGCATCAGCGATATCAAAGCGAGATAAAAGTGTCGGTTAATGTGTCAGCAATGCACTTTAGACAGGCAGATTTTATCGACTTTTTGACCGCGACATTGCATCAAACTGGCATGCCTGCTAGATGTTTGTCGGTTGAAATTACCGAAGGTGTCTTGATGAAAGAAGTTGATATTGCTAGCCAACATTTACTCGCTTTAGAGCAGTTAGGCATTGATGTTGCGATAGATGATTTTGGCACCGGTTATTCTTCGCTCGCTTATTTACGTTCATTCCAAGTCAATATTCTGAAAATTGATCGTTCGTTTTTAAGCCATATTGACACCCATAAAGCTGATCAAGCCATTGTGAGCAGTATTATTGAGTTAGCGCGTAATCTATCCCTTGAAGTCATTGCTGAAGGTGTTGAAACATCTGAACAACTTGCACAAGTCGTTCAGCGTGGTTGCCATGTTATTCAGGGATATTATTTTGCCAAGCCAATGCCCAAAGCGGCTCTAGAACTCGATATTAAGCGGAAAATGGGGATGAAGACGTAATGAATTAAATTGTGATGCCAGTGTAATTTCCTGACTACTATCCATTAGTATGGGTATTGGTTAAATGTTGTTAGAATAAGTTGTTTTTACTTACTTTCGGAATCATTAATGCCACAATTTTTGCGCCTTAACTTCTCCACCTGGTTCTTGGCTAGCTGTATTTGCTTTAGCTGGGTTGTGCAACCGGTCTATGCTGCCAAAAAAACCGTTAAAGAAAGGCCCACTATTGGCTTAGTGCTGAGTGGCGGTGGTGCAAAGGGCGCTGCACATATTGGTGTGTTGAAAGTTCTTGAAAAATATCATATTCCTGTCGATTACATTGCGGGCACTAGTATTGGAGCTTATGTCGCTGGGATGTATGCATTAGGCTATAACGCCGACCAAATCGAAAAGATTATGCTTAATGGCGAATGGTCTAAAGGGTATTCCGATACCATTCCGCGCGATAAATTAAGTTACCGTGATAAACAGCAACGTGATCAGTTTAATATTCCACTTACGGTGGGTTATAACAATAATAGCTTAACCTCACCGAGTGGCTTGTTGCGTGGCCAAAGCATGTCTCAATTATTGCGTCACTCGACAGGTTTGGTCGAACAGTTTGGTGACTTTGATGAACTTGCTATTCCCTATAGAGCGGTGGCGACTGATTTAGCGACCAGTGAAGCGGTAGTATTATCTAGCGGCAGTGTAGTGCAAGCCATGCAAGCATCTGCCACGGTGCCCGGAGCATTGCAGCCCGCTATTATTAACGGTCGTTTACTGGTTGATGGTGGAATTGCCAATAATATGCCTATCGATGTGGTGAAAGCCATGGGCGCAGACATTATTATTGCTGTAGACATTGGTTCGGCATTGACCAAACAAGAAAACTTAGACAGTACCCTTGCCGTTTTAGATCAACTCTCAACTATTTTGACTCAAGCTAGCACCGCTCGGCAAAAAACCTTACTGACATCAAGTGATATTCTTATTCGTCCTGCAATTGACAGCCTAAGTACCACAGATTTTTCAATCATGCCATTAGCACTCAAATTAGGTGAAAATGCTGCTAATTTAGAGTTGGTGAAGTTGGAACCACTTGGTATTAGCGAACGAGACTATTTAGCTTATCAAGCGGATAAATTACAACAAAGTTTACTGTGGTTAGATCCGCTTAAAAAACCAATTTATAAAATAGCCTTCAATAATCAATCAAAAGTCAGTAAGAAATTACTGCGTGAGCGCTTAGGGATTAGCGAAGGTGTTGTGCTGACTAAGGAAGAGTTAGATTTAGCCTTAAACCGAGTGTATTCGCTGAATAAATTCGAGCGTGTCGATGCCGAGTTTGAAGATGTTGAACAAGGTCGAATTTTAACCATTACCACCAGAGCCAAATCATGGGGGCCGAATTACTTTCAAGCAGGTTTTAACTGGGAAGATGACTTTACCTTAGATTCGGCTATTACACTCAGTTTGGCTTATACCATGACCGACTTAACGGCAAATGGTGGTGAGTGGCGTAACGAATTGGAACTGGGGTATAAAAAGCTCGTCGGTACTGAGTTTTATCAGCCATTAGATCGCGATCAAACATTTTATAGCCTAGCGAGATTTCAATATGAAATGAAAAATTGGGATTTATTTGACCAAGATAGCCGCTATGTTGAACTCGAAAACAGCGTGGCTCAAATTGTTTTAGGTGTTGGTTATAATTTTAATTCTGACGGCATTGTTGAATTTGGCTTTATCGAAGAAGATGGCCGTATTACGAGTGAATTAGATTTAATTGACTCGCTTAGTTATTCTTCATCCGGCGGCTATTTTAAAGTAGCTTATGATAACTTAAACAGTATTAGTTTCCCGACAGAAGGTAATAGAATTACCTTCATCAGTTATTTAAGAGATGAGTCTTATAACGGATTAAATAGTGTTGGTACCACTTTTAGTGATGGTTTAGCTTGGCAATTTGAAGCAGATTGGAAGGGTGCGTTAAAACTAGGTAATCATGCCATTGTAGGTAAAATGGAATTAGCTACGGTTGAGAATGATGGTGACTTTACATTGCATGTGGCAGATTTAGGCGGATTTTTGAATTTGTCTGGTTACCGTAAAGACATTTTGGTCGGTGCTCATAAAGTGTTTGGAGCAGTGATTTACCAATATGATCTCGGCCGCGATGTACTGATCACCGATTTGCCTTTGTATTTAGGCACAAGTCTTGAAGCCGGTAATGTGTGGTTTGATCGTGATGATGTTGATCTAAATGATTTGATTTACGCCAGTAGTTTGTATTTAGGTACAGATACCGATTGGGGCCCAGCAGCATTAGGTTTTGGTTTTACTGACAGCGGTGAAACATCGTTTTACTTATTTGTGGGTAAGAATTTCTAGGTGTAATTATGACCTAAGGTCATCACCAAACCTCGATTAACGATAACGGCAGCTTCGGCTGCCGTTATCGTTATTCGCTTTAGAAAATACCGATTGGTTGTAAGCTTTACGCTCTAATCGATTTAAGCCAATAGGTACCTCGAGTACTGACTGCACTCGAAGTCGTATTGATTATTTAGCTGAGAACCAAATAAATTGTGGCGCATTCATAATCCCATCTCTTAATCCGAGTTGAGCCTACCTAACCCTAAAATCAGCTCTAGCACTAACATGAGCATGAACACGAGCTTACTTACTGACTCTTTCCAGCAATGCTGGTAGTAATCCGGCATGAGCCAGTTGATTGTGGGCAACCACCCATTTAGTTTGTGTGGCAGTGTGAGGCGCAGGAATGGCTACGGTTTGCATACTGGCTGCCCGCGCGGCAATTAAACCATTAAACGAATCTTCAATTGCGATGCATTGTCCTGGCGCAATGCCAAGTCCTTTAGCACAATTTAAATATACCTCAGGATGGGGTTTACCATAATTGAGATTTTCAGCAGACTCAATCGCATCAAAATAATCGCCAATATCAAGTTTACGCAGCACGGCTTCAATAATTAATGACGATGAAGATGTGGCTAACCCTATTTTAAGCCCTAAACGTTTGCATGCCTCTAGCGACTCAATAACACCTTGCATTGGTTCACCGTTTGCGTTTATTTGGCTTACCACTTCATTTACGATGGTATTGGCCGTAGCTGTATTGTCGTAATTTGGCCACGGAAAACGTTGGTGCCAATAGCTCACAACATGATCAATACGCAAGCCTGTGGTTTGCTCCACTTCTTCAAGGCTGAGGTTAAGCCCAAAGCTATTTAGCACCGTCTGCTCGGCCAGCTGCCAAGCTGGTTCGGAATCAATTAAAATCCCATCCATATCAAAAATAACGGCTTTTATTTGGTTTGACACAATACTGACTCCATAAACGGCACAATGTTAAGTGCTAATTATTACGTTGTTATTGACTGGACACAATCAAAACACACTTTTTCAAAAATATTTAATCTAAAAAACAGGATATTTTTTTGTATATAGTTTAATCAGTGGGTGCTATATAAGTTAATGTATTTAAATGTTTTTCTGTCTGTTTCAAACTATTGTCTAATTTTATTTTATTCAACTTGGCGCTAAATTGATTTGTAGGTTGATAAATCACGTTGATTTCATACCTCTGAGAGTGTGAGCTGATTCATACTTTTATAAAGCTGTAGTATACTGGAGGTCGGATTTCAAGCCCGAACCAGTGGAATTATCAGCGTAACCATAGTGGCGCTGAGTTTCGCCGTTAGGCGCCAAACAAAGAGGAATGTTGCCGTGCTAGAAGCATATCGTAAACACGTCGCAGAACGTGCTGCAGAGGGTGTAGTCCCTAAGCCATTAAATGCACAACAAGTGGCTGAACTGGTTAAGTTATTTGAAACACCACCAGCAGGTGAAGAGGCATTCATCCTCGACTTGCTCGAAAATCGTATTCCACCAGGAGTAGATGAAGCTGCTTACGTTAAAGCCGCTTTCCTTGATGCAGTCGCTAAAGGCACTGTGTCATCTCCTATCTTAAGCGCAGAACACGCTGTTAAACTGCTTGGCACCATGCAAGGCGGTTACAACATTGAGCCGCTAATTGACCAACTAGATAATGCAGCTTTAGCACCTCTATCGGTTACTGCACTTTCAAATACATTGTTGATGTTTGATTCATACCACGATGTTGTTGAAAAAATGCAAGCGGGTAATGACTTTGCTAAGCAAGTTGTCGACGCTTGGGCCAATGCTGACTGGTTCTTAAACCGTCCAAAATTGGCTGACAAAGTATCATTAACAGTGTTTAAAGTGTCTGGTGAAACCAACACTGATGACTTGTCTCCTGCGCCAGATGCGTGGTCTCGTCCAGATATTCCATTACACGCATTAGCAATGCTAAAAAATGCGCGTGACGGTATTGTGCCTGATGAATCAGGTGTTGTTGGCCCAATCAAAGAAATCGAAGCGTTAAAAGGAAAAGGTTTTCCTTTAGTTTACGTTGGCGATGTTGTTGGTACGGGTTCTTCACGTAAGTCTGCCACTAACTCAGTGTTATGGTTTATGGGTGATGACATTCCTTTTGTTCCTAACAAGCGTGCTGGTGGCTTCTGTCTAGGTAACAAAATTGCACCTATTTTCTTCAACACCATGGAAGATGCGGGTGCATTACCGATCGAACTAAACGTTGATCAAATGGACACTGGCGATGTGATCGATATCTACCCTTATGAAGGTGTAGTTAAGCGTCACGGCACTGATGAAGTGATCTCTACATTTGAGCTTAAAACCGAAGTATTGTTAGATGAAGTTCGTGCTGGTGGTCGTATTCCTTTGATCATTGGTCGTGGCCTTACTGACCGTGCGCGTGAAACATTAGGTCTTGAAGCATCAAAAGTATTCGTTCGTCCACAAGATATCGCCGCTTCTGATAAAGGCTTTACTTTAGCTCAGAAAATGGTTGGTAAAGCATGTGGTGTATCAGGTGTTCGTCCTGGTCAATACTGTGAACCTAAGATGACCTCTGTAGGCTCACAAGACACTACCGGCCCTATGACACGTGATGAGTTAAAAGACTTAGCATGTTTAGGCTTTAGTGCTGATTTAACCATGCAGTCATTCTGTCACACTGCGGCTTATCCAAAGCCAGTGGATGTTACCACTCACCACACACTACCGGATTTCATTATGAACCGTGGTGGTGTTGCTTTACGTCCAGGTGACGGGGTTATTCACTCGTGGTTAAACCGTATGTTATTACCAGATACCGTAGGTACTGGTGGTGATTCACATACTCGTTTCCCTATTGGTATTTCGTTCCCAGCCGGTTCTGGTTTAGTGGCATTTGCTGCTGCAACAGGTGTCATGCCTCTTGATATGCCTGAATCAGTGCTAGTGCGCTTTAAAGGCGAAATGCAACCCGGTATTACCTTGCGTGATTTAGTTCATGCTATCCCATTAAAAGCAATTGAAATGGGTCTGCTAACGGTTGAGAAGAAAGGCAAAATCAACGCTTTCTCTGGCCGCGTATTAGAAATCGAAGGTCTTGAAAAACTTAAAGTTGAACAAGCATTCGAGTTATCTGATGCATCTGCTGAGCGTTCAGCTGCAGGTTGTAGCATTAAGCTAGACAAAGAGACAATCATTGAATATCTAACCTCTAACATCGTGATGTTAAAGTGGATGATTGCAGAAGGTTATGGCGATCGTCGTACTATTGAACGTCGTATTACTGCGATGCAAGAATGGATTGCTAACCCACAGTTGATGGAAGCAGATAAAGATGCAGAATATGCTGAAATTATCGAAATCAATCTAAACGACATCAAAGAGCCAATCCTTTGTGCACCAAACGATCCTGATGATGCCGTATTATTATCAAGCGTTGCACAAACTAAGATTGACGAAGTGTTTGTTGGTTCTTGTATGACTAACATCGGTCACTTCCGTGCTACTGGTAAGATGTTAGAAAAGTTTGCTACTACGCTACCAACACGTTTATGGATTGCACCACCAACTAAGATGGACCGCGATCAATTAACTGAAGAAGGTTACTACTCAATCTTCGGCCGTGTTGGTGCTCGCATCGAGATCCCTGGTTGTTCTCTATGTATGGGTAACCAAGCACGTGTTGCAGAAGGTGCTACTGTAGTATCAACTTCTACACGTAACTTCCCTAACCGTTTAGGTACTGGCGCAAACGTATACTTAGCATCAGCTGAGTTAGCAGCAGTAGCAGCGTTACTAGGTCGTTTACCTTCAGTTGAAGAGTATCAAAACTACGCTAAAGAATTGGATGCAACAGCAGCTGATACTTACCGTTACTTGAACTTCGACCAAATCGATTCTTACACTAAGAAAGCCGACAGCGTGATTTTCCAAACCGCGCTTTAAGCTTAAACTAGTTAACAATTGATCAAAAATGCCAGCAGAAATGCTGGCATTTTTATTGGTGTTATATTGTTTAACTTGTAACTTATTTCAGGATAAAAATGAGTTTCAACCTATCTTTTTATAAAGATTTACCCTGATCCCACTAAATTAATCAACGGCTAAAACCAATGCGAAAATTAGCCATATCTATGTTCTTATGGCCTGAGGCCACTAACGTCGTGGCGCTTCACCCACACCAGACCAAGAGGAAACCAACGGCTGTTCCCTCTTGGAACTCCCAGCCGCCCCGCAACATTTTCAAAAAGCGAAAAGGTCGCCACGGGGATTTATCCAGCTTTTAACTTCGTTTGTATGCTGCTTCGGCCTTATTCGAAAATGCTAACGCTTACGATGGGGCGTCCCTTCCCCTCGAAAGCTAGCGGGACATCCATGGCCAGCTCACGCTATTTTCTTCAACGGCCTCAAGTTCAGAGTTGAATTTAGGCTTTTTCAAGCAGTGACTAACTCGCTTTTGGACAAAAGTGCGTTAGAGTTTCGGATCTAGTGCAATGACATAAAATTTACACTGACCCCACTAAATTTAGTAAATTTAGTATCACTAGTTATTTAATATTTATAAGATTCTCTATCAAATCTAGTGATTTAATTTCGCTTTTTAATTTTTTTCGTATTTCAGTAAGCTTAACTCTACTCAACGGCAGGTCAAGAGTTGCCTTTAGGTGTTCTATTGATTCACTTTTTGAAATGGCATTTACTAAAAAAAATATATATTCATGAATATAATTCATCAATATATATGCATATTTTTCTGCTTCTTCAAATTGATTACCGCTATGAATAGCCATATTACGCTTGTTTCTTAGTATTTTAAGCTCTTGTTCAACTTTGAATTTATCTGTAAATAAAACTAAGGTTCTCGCTATTGTTACGTCATAATTATCTTGACCACTGAATGTTAATGATTCTAGTAATGACCACATCGCTAGAAATGAACTATTCATATTGGTAGTATCAAGGGCTGTAGAATATCGATTTAATATATTTATAAAAAATGAAATATAACCACTATTGCAGATACCTCTAGATAACTTTTTATAGAATACATTTGCCTTTGCATATTTACCTGAGACATCCAGTGATGAGAAGTCATAATTGAAGTTTTGATCAAACCAATAAAGTGGAGTAGCCCTATCTCCATTGTCTAGATGTATTGAATGGTATGGATATTTAGATATTTTATTTATTGGCGAAGGCTTATGGAATGAGGTCCTAGTTTGGTTATAATTAAAGTAGAGATTAAATATCCCACGCCAGTAATCTAATTGCTCGAGAGCAATTTCTGCGGCTGAATGGATACATCTTGCATTAACCTCTACAACTACCCAAGAGTATGATTTATTATCTAACTTTGGATAAAGTGATGACACTTCTTTAAAGTCATATGTTTTTTTGAACTTTTTTGGCAAAGAATTTGTAATTTTTATTATTGCTTTGGATGTTTTGATAACACGTGTTCTTTTTAACCCTACAATCGATACACCGGTAACGAGATTATATTTTTCGAATGGTTTCTCTAAGTATTCTGCTTCAATAATTTTAAGCATATTACTTACATATCCGTCATGAAGTTTATCATCGTCGGCTGATCTCCAAACCGCTTGTTTTACTAAACTTTGCTTTAGTGATTCAGGCACACTGCCGTCAAATCGAACTAACTCTTTCAGAAGCATTAAATAGTTATCAAATCCGGCAGAGTCAAACGCTGACTTGTAGTTATTATGTGTTAAAAGCATCATGCAAGATTGATTGGCCTTTAATTTAAGCTTAGCTATTCGGGATATAATTTCTTTAGCTGCTGTAGAGTCAGTCCATTTAGATTTATTCACTTTATAGCTTCCTTATAAAAAATTACTGTGCCATTCATTTTGAAATAATACCATTTTTAAAAGCTTTAGCTCTTTGTATCATTAGTTTTTAATCGAAGCTACAATCCAAAGGTTCAATTTAATCAATTACCTGCCGCAGACAATTCAGCGAGATACCACGGCACATCCATATAAGCTTAACTAAAACATCTATGTTTTGGATACTCGATGACTCATCTACATCGGTAATTTTTATCTCTTCGATTTGGCATAGTTCATCACTATTAGTGAAAGGTAAAAAGCTGAATCTATTGTGGATTAAATCATCAGGGATGACGATGTTAGCTTGATAACTTAATATTAATTTAAATAACACGTTCCAGCGGTAGGTAATTGACACCATTGAGCTTGAGGATGTTGAAGAAAATAGCGTGAAGCTCACATGGATGTGAGCTTAGCTTTCGCGGTACAGGATGTACCATCGGAAGCGTTAGCATTTTCGAATAAGGCCGAAGAACACGAAAATGGGGTCAAAAGCTGGAGCTATTTCCGTCGCAATTTTTTCGCTGCTGTTATTTGGTTAAATAGCGAAAATGTTGCCGGAACGGCAGGGGTGATCCAAGAGGGGATTGCTGTTGATCCCCTTTTGGCCGGTGCAGGGTGGAACCTTGCGATGTTAATTCAAACGAAGTTTGAAAATTCTGGTGTGGGCGAGACGCTACGACCTTAGTGGCCGTATGCCATCAGGGATAAGTGCTAAGCATAAAGAAACACCTGGATCCCGGCTCAAAAGCATTGCCGGGATGACAAGGTTAATGAGATGTATTTGGATTAAATTTATTGCCAGAAGTGCAACTTTGACACTTGGTCTGATGTGGGCGAAACGCTCCGACCTTAGTGGCCGTAGGCCATTGTTAAAAAGTATGAAGATTAAGTATTCTTCGATAATTAACCATATCCGTCATTCAAAAATGCCAGCAAAATAGCTGGCACTTATAGTAGAGTCATTTAACGTTTTCGAATGATAACAACATCCTTTTGATGAACGTTATTAACATTAACATTAACGATTCGATATGCCGCTGGTTTAACAACGATCACTTTAGTTACAGCAGTCTTATTTTTCGGTGCTTTTACGTGTCCATGATGAGCACGTGGGGCACAGGCACTTAAACTGATAATAGCGAATCCGACTAATAACACTTTAATCATAGGAAATTGAATTGACTGTTTCATACAAACCTCGGTACGAGTGAAGACTATGACTAAGCATAATCGTTTGAGTGTCAATTGCTGATCGCGATGAGTAAAGTTATGCAAATATAGTGTTGAAATTAACGTCTATCGTTAAAGCGTACCGTAATCATGAATACTTAATATTCATCGAAATAAGTGGTTCTCGTGAGCCTTTCTCTGCCCGCAATCTGGCTAAATACTGTTGCCATAATTCAGTTTGATTACTGCACAAGTTATGCAGCACCTGCCAAGAATACAAGCCAGTATCATGGCCATCATCAAAAGTGATTTTTACCGCATAATGGCCAATAGGTTCAAGCGCTTTGATATTAACGGCTTTCTTATGGGTAACCAATATTGGGTCGCCATGGCGCTGTACTTCAGCCGATGGCGAAAATACTCGCAACATTTCACAACTGATGTTGTAAGTTTGGCCATTATCGAACGTTACTTCGAGTAACTTAGATTGGCGTTTAAGCTTAATGTCGGTGACGGTAGGCGTTGATTGGGTCATGGGAATACCTATAAAAAAAAGGATTAACGCTAAATCGCAGATTATCATCATACGCGACTTTGCTGTTAATCCTATTGTTGTAACGTGGATTCGTGATGTTTCTTCATAAACAAAAAAATCACGTCCTACCCATCAGAGACAATCAAATGGGAGGACGTTTGATTCAAATAATGGTTATAAAATAAAGCGGCTTAAATCTTCATCTTGTACCAAGGTATCAAGGTGGTCATTGACATATTCAGCATCAATGACAAATTTAGAACCCGACTTTTCAGAAGCATCGTATGAAATATCTTCCATCAATTTTTCCATCACGGTATGTAAACGGCGAGCACCAATGTTTTCGGTGCGCTCATTCACTTGCCATGCAGCTTCTGCAATGCGCTCAATACCTGATTCAGTAAACTCTATAGTGACGCCTTCGGTGTTCATTAGGGCGACATGTTGCTCAGTGAGTGAGGCAAATGGTTCTGTTAGAATGCGTTTAAAATCAGCCGCGGTAAGGGCGTCTAATTCAACACGAATGGGTAAACGGCCTTGAAGCTCTGGAATTAAATCAGACGGTTTAGACATCTGGAATGCACCAGAAGCAATAAACAAAATGTGGTCGGTTTTAACCATGCCGTGTTTAGTAGAAACTGTGCAGCCTTCCACTAATGGCAGTAAGTCACGTTGCACACCTTCACGGGATACATCTGGGCCTGAGCTTTCACCGCGCTTACAAATTTTGTCTATTTCGTCTAAAAACACAATGCCATTTTGCTCAACCAGCTCGATGGCTTGTTCTTTTAAGTCTTCTTGATTAACAAGCTTTGCCGCTTCATCTTCAACTAACTGTTTGTAAGCATCTTTGATTTTAAGCTTTTTGCGTTTAGAGGTACTTTGACCAAGATTTTGAAATAAGCCTTGTAACTGATTGGTCATTTCTTCCATGCCTGGCGGGGCCATGATTTCAACACCAATTTGAGGCGCAGCAATATCGATTTCAATTTCTTTGTCGTCTAGTTGACCTTCACGCAGCTTTTTACGGAAAACCTGACGGGTGGTAGAGTCATCTTTTTTGTCGGTATCCCAGTCATCTTTTGGCTTAGGCAATAAGGCATCTAAAATACGTTCTTCGGCCATTTCTTCGGCGCGATGACGGCACTTTTTCATTTGCTGTTCGCGGGTCATTTTCACTGCTGAGTCAGTTAAATCACGGATGATTTGTTCTACTTCCTTACCGACATAACCCACTTCAGTAAATTTGGTAGCCTCAACTTTGATAAAAGGTGCGTTAGCCAATTTGGCTAAACGACGGGCGATTTCAGTTTTACCGACACCGGTTGGGCCAATCATTAAAATATTTTTTGGAGTTACTTCATGACGAAGTTCTGGCTCAAGCTGCATCCGGCGCCAGCGATTTCGCAATGCAACGGCTACTGAGCGTTTGGCATTTTGTTGGCCAATGATATGTGCATCTAGTTCGTGAACAATTTCACGTGGAGTCATTTCAGACATAACTGTTCCTTTATTAACGCTCGAATTAGTAGTCTAACTTTTCGATAGTTTTAAATTGGTTGGTGAATACACAAATATCGCCTGCAATGGTCAGTGATTTTTCTGCTATTTCTTCCGCACTTAACTCAGTGTTTTGCAGTAATGCTAAGGCTGAAGCATGAGCATAATTTCCACCAGAACCAATGGCAATTAAGTCGTATTCCGGTTGAACGACGTCGCCATTACCGGTAATAATTAATGATGATTCAGCATCTGCCACAACCAACATAGCTTCGAGCTTACGTAGCATTTTGTCGGTGCGCCAATCTTTGGCAAGCTCTACGGCAGATTTTAATAAATGGCCTTGATGCATTTCGAGCTTGGTTTCAAAACGCTCAAAAAGAGTAAATGCATCGGCAGTACCGCCAGCAAAACCAGCTAATACTTTATTGTGGTATAGGCGGCGCACTTTACGTGCATTACCTTTCATCACGGTATTGCCTAGAGACACTTGGCCATCACCAGCGATGACAACTTGATTATTACGGCGTACGGATACGATAGTAGTCACGGTAAATCCTCTTAACTAATACATCAACGGGTCATTAGGGTGAATGCAATTGTTGATTGATAAAATGGATATGGGGACAAAATGACAGATATCAAGCGATGGATAACAAAAAGCCCTGTTGCAGAGAACAGGGCTAACGTGATTTATACAGTAATATCAGACGAGCAGAGTTATTCCCACAACCAAATCATGCAGCCATTTAAACCGGCTTTCTGCATCTTATGACGATTATGTTCAGCATCGCGCTTGTTAGGGTAAGGCCCTAGTACCACGCGATACCATACGCCATTGGTTCCTTCACTGCGGCGAACTTGTGCCTCGGTGCCTTGGAAGGCAATTCTGGCCTTCATTTCATTTGCTTGCGACTCTTGCCTAAACGATCCACATTGCATTTGATAGATGCCGCTAGACACTACGCCTGTTTGAGGTAAATCTATTTCAACTTGTTTGTTTTCAAGCTCTTCCAGATAAGTCCATTCTTCCTGTGGCTTAGGTGGCAGTGCATTAGGGTCTTTCTTGACCACTTTTTTCGGCGCTTCTACGGTCGCTGTTGGTACCGTTTTCTTTTTTGGTTGCTGAACGGGCTCTGACACGGTTGATGAGTCGGAGCTGCCATTAATGGACCATAAGAAATAACCAAAACCTATGACTAATGTGAGTATCACAAAAACAGCCAAGTAAGGAAAAGAGCGTTTAGGTGCTTTTTTTCGTTGTGGCGCGCGGGCTTTAGTGCCCGCCCGAGGTTTGCGATTTGCGTAGTCACGACTCATGATTACATCCGCTCTAGGGTTTCAATGCCAAGCAGCGACAAGCCCGTTTGTAAGGTTTTAGCGGTTAATTGTGCAAGCAATAAACGGCTTTGCTTTTGAGCTTCTGTTTCGGCGGCAAGCACTGGACAAGCTTCATAGAAACTCGAAAACTCACTCGCTAGCTCATAAAGGTATCCACATAATACATGCGGTAAGCCTTTGTCTGTCATGCGAGTTAACACTTCACCAAATTGTGCCAGTTTAGTGCCTAAGTCTTTTTCTTTTTCATGCTCAAGTGCAATCTTGGCTTGGCTAAGGTCAATATCTTCAGCACGCTTAAAAATTCCAGCAATACGGGTGTAGGCATATAATAGATAAGGTGCAGTATTACCTTCAAAGCTAAGCATTTGCTCAAAACTGAAAATGTAATCACTGGTGCGGTTCTTCGAAAGGTCTGCATACTTAACTGAGCTGATACCCACAACGCGAGCAATTTCAGTGAGGGTCGCTTCATCCATATCTGGATTTTTGCTACGAACCAGTTCAAGTGCACGCACATCGGCCTCGTCAAGTAAATCAACTAACTTAACCACACCACCAGAACGCGTTTTAAAAGGACGGCCATCAGCGCCATTCATGGTGCCAAAGCCAGTGTGCTCTAACGACATTTCAGGGCGAACAAATTTAGCGAGTTTGGCAAGGCTAAACACTTGTTGGAAGTGTAGCGCTTGGCGTAAATCGACAAAGTACATGGCGCGATCGGCCTTTAATACGTTTGAGCGGTAACGCATGGCAGCAAGATCTGAGGTTGCGTATAAGTAGCCGCCATCCGCTTTTTGGATGATAACCGGTAAAGGCTCACCTTCTTTATTGCGAAACGCTTCTTGGAATACCACTTTAGCGCCATTGCTTTCGCTTAGCAGACCTTGGGCATCTAAATCTTTAACCACTTGGGCTAAGTCGGCATTGTAAGCACTTTCGCCGTGAACATCTGCGCGGGTTAAGCTAACGCCTAAACGCTTATACACATCATGGCAATGGCTTAACGATATGTCGTTAAATTCGCGCCATAGCTTATTGCAGTATTCATCACCCGATTGTAATGCAACGACAAGTTGGCGAGCGCGAGTGGCAAATTCTGTAGACTCATCAAAACGCACTTTAGCAGCACGATAAAAGCTTTCTAAGTCAGACAATTCCATTTTGGCTTGTTCGCCATTGGCTGCGCGTAACTCTTCCATTAATGCCAGTAGCATACCAAACTGAGTGCCCCAATCCCCGACGTGGTTTTGGCGAATGACGTTATGGCCTAAATACTCGAGTGCGCGCACGACGCTGTCACCAATGATGGTTGAGCGTAAGTGGCCTACGTGCATTTCTTTGGCTAAGTTTGGCGAAGAATAGTCGACAACGATGGTTTGCTTAGTCGGTAATATCACACCTAAGTGATCACTCGTCAGCGCTTGCTGTAGCTGATTCGCTAATGCATTGTCATCAATGAAAAAGTTAATAAAACCCGGGCCAGCAATTTCTACTTTGGCCACATAAGATGATGCTGGCAAGGTATCAATAACCAGCTGTGCTAATTCGCGCGGGTTCTTTTTAGCAACTTTGGTCAGCATCATTGCAAGGTTAGTCGCTAAGTCACCATGACTTTTATCTTTAGTGCGATCGACCTGAATGCGAGCTTGAAAATCAGCTGGCACAATTCCTTGCTGTTTGAAGGATTCGATGGTTTGTTCTAGTAAAGATTCAATATGTGATTTCATGGGAGTTTGCTTGCACTAATTCGTTAAATGAATGACATGACGGAACCGCATATTTTAGCCGTTTATGGGGGGGGATTGCTATCTGCTTTAACGGAAATATTGGTTTTTTTATGCTGAATATTACCCTAAGTGAAGTTTATGACAGATTTAAGGTCGTTTTACTTCACATACTACAAGGCATTACATCAAATCTTGTGGATCTCTATCGATACTCCAGCGGCAACGCTTACTTTCAGGTATTAGTTCAATTTGGGCTAATACGCGTTCAAATTCGGTTTGTAAACGCTGACGACTTTTAGCTTGCAGTATTAATTGGCGTCGGTATTTTCCTGCTTTACGATCCAGTGGAGCCGGGATAGGGCCAATAATTTCAAAGTCTTTATCTTGTGGTAATAGCTCGCTGGTGCGGGCAAGAAAAGCATC
>NZ_JACJFI010000780.1 GCF_014164505.1 Shewanella sp. SG41-4
ATCGCCGGCAACCCATCTGCAACAGCTACTGACAACCAGCCTGTGGACAATGTTGCCGCACCTGCACCAATCGTTGAATTCAGCGGCATGGGCAGCGATGGTATCTTCAACAGCGATGAGATCGGTACTGACGGCACTGTGACCGCCACCGTGACGCTAGCGACTGGCACTCAAGTTGGCGACACCTTGATTGTCACTGACGGCAATGGCAACACCCTATTTAACGGCCCTGTCACTCAAGACATGCTCGACAACGGCTTTGACGTTGAAGT
>NZ_JACJFI010000781.1 GCF_014164505.1 Shewanella sp. SG41-4
GGCAACACCCTATTTAACGGCCCTGTCACTCAAGACATGCTCGACAACGGCTTTGACGTTGAAGTGCCTGTCACTGCAGGCGCAACTGATGTTGATGTGACCGCGCAAGTGATTGATATCGCCGGCAACCCATCTGCAACCGCCACTGATACACAACCTGTTGATGCCACCATGGCACCTGCACCAATCGTTGAATTCAGCGGCATGGGCAGCGATGGTATCTTCAACAGCGATGAGATCGGTACTGATGGCACTGTGACCGCCACCGTGAC
>NZ_JACJFI010000782.1 GCF_014164505.1 Shewanella sp. SG41-4
TCGTCGGGCTCAGCTTTTTATTAATAAAGAGTCGAAGGTCGTAGTTTTTTATCAAGTCTTACTCCCACAACCATTTCTTTAGTCAATAGAAATAAAATAATTGATAGCGTTTTATCGGACGCGGGATGGAGCAGTTGGTAGTTCGTCGGGCTCAGCTTTTTATTAATAAAGAGTCGAAGGTCGTAGTTTTTTATCAAGTCTTACTCCCACAACCATTTCTTTAGTCAATAGAAATAAAATAATTGATAGCGTTTTATCGGACGCGGG
>NZ_JACJFI010000783.1 GCF_014164505.1 Shewanella sp. SG41-4
GCAGATGGGTTACCGGCGATATCAATCACTTGCGCGGTCACATCAACATCAGTTGCGCCTGCAGTGACAGGCACTTCAACGTCAAAGCCGTTGTCGAGCATGTCTTGAGTCACAGGGCCGTTAAATAGGGTGTTGCCGTTGCCGTCAGTGACAATCAAGGTGTCGCCAACTTGAGTGCCAGTTGCTAGCGTCACGGTGGCGGTCACAGTGCCATCAGTACCGATCTCATCGCTGTTGAAGATACCATCGCTGCCCATGCCGCT
>NZ_JACJFI010000784.1 GCF_014164505.1 Shewanella sp. SG41-4
GGCAACACCCTATTTAATGGCCCTGTCACTCAAGACATGCTCGACAACGGCTTTGACGTTGAAGTGCCTGTCACTGCAGGCGCAACTGATGTTGATGTTACGGCGCAAGTGATTGATATCGCCGGTAACCCATCTGCAACCGCAACAGATACACAACCTGTTGATGCCACCATGGCACCTGCACCAATCGTTGAATTCAGCGGCATGGGCAGCGATGGTATCTTCAACAGCGATGAGATCGGTACTGACGG
>NZ_JACJFI010000785.1 GCF_014164505.1 Shewanella sp. SG41-4
TGTTTAAAATTCCAGGGTAACAAGCTATCGATATTGGGTTCTGGTTTACACAGTTCATCAAGGCAAACCATGATGTAATCAAATGGGATTAGACCATTTATTTTGGCGGTTTCCACAATACTGTAGAGGGTGGCACTGGCATGTGCACCGTTAGCCGTTTGGCTAAATAACCAATTCTTTCGGCCTATCACAAACGGTTTTACTGCACGTTCAGCTCTATTGTTATCGATGCTGAGTCGTCCATCATCCAC
>NZ_JACJFI010000786.1 GCF_014164505.1 Shewanella sp. SG41-4
AACCCATCTGCAACCGCAACAGATACACAACCTGTTGATGCCACCATGGCACCTGCACCAATCGTTGAATTCAGCGGCATGGGCAGCGATGGTATCTTCAACAGCGATGAGATCGGTACTGACGGCACTGTGACCGCGACCGTGACGCTAGCGACTGGCACTCAAGTTGGCGACACCTTGATTGTCACTGACGGCAATGGCAACACCCTATTTAACGGCCCTGTCACTCAAGACATGCTCGACAACGG
>NZ_JACJFI010000787.1 GCF_014164505.1 Shewanella sp. SG41-4
ACAATTTTTTCATATTCATCGTTCCTAATTGCAAATATACAAAGCTTAACGCTGCCCTTTGATTTAGAAGGCAGACTCATTTTTAGCAATGATAGATTACTACAATTAGCAAAAAAACTCATCTTTTTGTGATAACAATCTCAGCTTAGCCTCTAAATCGAGACAATCTGTGTAGTTAAGGTAATATATTAGTAATCGATGAAAAAGTTCAAACTAAATTCATAATTTAGGAACCATATCAAATTGC
>NZ_JACJFI010000788.1 GCF_014164505.1 Shewanella sp. SG41-4
CGGCCGCTGAATGAAAAATCGAAAGATGTTCATGTTAGCAACGCTCTTTAACAATCTAAACAAGAAATCTGTGTGGACATTCACAGGTATTGAGTTATTCGAAATTGTCTTCTGTTCTTAGGAATGTTGGCAATCAAAAAATTTAAACTCAATGCAACGATGAATGTTCATAGTAATATGTACAAAGACTTTGTCAGCTTCGGTTGATAAAGCAATCAGAATTCATTGAGCCGAAACCTTCGGGT
>NZ_JACJFI010000789.1 GCF_014164505.1 Shewanella sp. SG41-4
AAAAATTTAAACTCAATGCAACGATGAGTGTTCATAGTAATATGTACAAACAGTTAAGTGATTCTTCCGAGTCATTTAAATGAAATCAGAATTCATTGAGCCGAAAGCTTTGTTCTTATTTATAAGGATGAGGGTTTCAAAAAAACTTTAATTGAAGAGTTTGATCATGGCTCAGATTGAACGCTGGCGGCAGGCCTAACACATGCAAGTCGAGCGGTAACACAAGGGAGCTTGCT
>NZ_JACJFI010000078.1 GCF_014164505.1 Shewanella sp. SG41-4
CGCAATTAGAACGCATTGATGATGACAAGCAATTAGCCCAACATCTGCAAATTGTGATTAAAGATACCGGAATAAATGCAACCAATGATATTGGTTGGCTTAAAGCGGAACAACGTTGGACGGTTTCTAACTTTCATGAAGCAAAATCCATTTTAGCGCGCAATATTGGTTTTTGTTGGATCCCGAACTTTGTTGTACTGCAAGAACTGCAAAATAAACAACTCATTCGCCTGCATTTGCGTGGAGGTAATAATCGAAAAACGATATTAAATCTGGTTGTCCCTAATCGTGATCAGCAAGGCCCTGCTAGTAAATTACTAGAAAGTTTAATTTTGAAACAGCATAACTTAGCTTTTAATGGTTAATTATCAATATAAGAATTTCACTTAAATTTGGTGTTGTAGATGTTGAATAAATATGGCGACATATTAAAGTCTGCTTCTACATAGAACATCATCTTGTCATGTTCGTGAATCCTTATCTTTCTGCAAGTCTCGTGAATCTCTATACCCTGCACTTCCAATTAAGTACCTTATATGGATATTAATCAGGTCATCTGACAATATGATAGTGAAATGGAACATGGAAAGTTATGATTCTGCTTGTAATACTAAGATGCATTCAGCCAAACTATGATTAAGCTGCAAACCTCAGAACAGAATAAAAATAGCTTTTAAACATACGCTTACCTCATCAACTGTGCTGCATTGATTTACAATAGCCTAACTATTGAAGCGCTGATACTGCTTGTTAGTAAAAAATGACAAGTTTGATATTAAATAGAACGAATATTGCAATTTTTCTTTTATATCTCACCTCTTAACACGAGTTGAGATTAATAGTCATAACTTGGGATAATAGAGCAAAATATAATCACACCTTAGAGATTAACCACATTTTACACACTAGACGAGTCCCCTAAAGGGTCATCACTGGTTCAATAACTGACCGATTACAAACTGATTCAATGCTGCCTAGTAAGGCAAAGAGTTATTTTAAAGGCGTTTGTTATCCCTAGTTCACATTACGTAGTATCGCTAAATTATCGAACTCGTCAGTGTTGAATGAATACTGAAGATACGTAGACAAAATATTACACGTAGATTTCGATGGATTGATTCTGTTGAGGATAACGTTCTGCTGAAGGTAGATACTGACTAGTTGAATCGTCAGAATTTAAAGAGGAATGGGTTAACATTTGACTATTTGGAGTGATGGAATTATTCGTTGTTGTAGATGGCAAAGAATCTGAATTATTTGTTATTAACTCTTTCTTTGCTTCATTCATGTTTTGCAATGCTTGCGCCGCGACGCGGATATCAGCCATAGACGGTTGTACAGGAGCCATTGCTGCGGCGTACACTTTTTGCATTTTAGTTAATGTCGCTTGGGCGTCACCATCAACGGTTGATACATCGATATTGACCTCACCATCCACGGCATAACGTCGCCCATCGGGGCCTTTTTCATATTGATAGCTTGGGCTTTGCGCCAAACTGCCTCCCACTGCTGCGTGGGCTTGTTCGTGGATTTTAACTTCGGTATCGCGCTGTGCAAGTTGCTCATTCTGTTTAGTTTCAGCTTGTTCTATTTGCTGTTGTTTATCTTTTACCTGTTGCTCAACTTGTCGACTTGCGGTGTCATCTTGACGTATTGATGCTTGAGGGTCAGCAATGACTGCCGATTTATCCACAGATGTGTTTCGTGCAGTATTATTTGTTTCAATAGCTGAAGCATTTGTTTCTGCAGCAGAAGTATCGGATGGCTGATTAAAGATATTCACTGCTGGCTGCTGAGCATTAACAACTTCACCGTTGCTCACTCTGGCTGGTGTATCTGTACTCACAAATGGCCCTGCAACAACAGCATCAATGGCCTGGGTTTGAGTAGGTGAACGATTTAATACGCCAGTCAGATTAAGTGGACCGCTTTTTAAGCTGTAACTATTGAATGGATCTGCAGAAACAGAATTAGACGACGGAGCATTCTGATGAGTATCAGTATCCGTACTAAAATTGGATTTAAAGTCTACTGACGCTTTAAAAGCGGATGTGACCGTAGTTTGAATTGGGCTAGATTTGAGCGAACTGCTTTTTACTGAACTGTTTGTTACATGATTTGAATGGATTATTGCAGATTGGGCATCTATCACTTTAGCCGATGCCGGTTGAGCTTGTGGCGTGGATAATGAATTGCGGTGGTTAAGTTGGGCAGTATTATTAACTGACCCAGTGTTAGCAGAAACCATCGCCGCATTCATGATTACACTTCAATATCAATCAAACTACCAACAGTCTCAGAAGCCACTTCAATCACTTTAGCAGATGCTTGAGCTTGGTTGGATGATTCAGTCGCAGACACTAAAGCAGATGTGGTGTCAGTTTGCCCAACAGCACGAGAACTTAAGGTCACAGTATCTTGTGCCGATGTATTTGGCACCGCAGGTTTTTGTTGATCTGGCATTGCAACAGATGTTGTTGCTTGCGCTAAACCTTGTTGAGCACTTTGCAATCCCTGCATACCTGACGCGTAGGCTGATTGAACTTGCATAATACCGCTCCTGATTTCAAAAAAGTCAGTTTAGTATGGCCTAAACTGACTAATATGTACAGTTTTCAAACAAAAGTTAGCCGTTAACCCAACCCATCTCCCAATCTTTCCATACTGGATTCATCCCACGTAATTTCATTTGTGAAATTACGTGTTCAACAGAGCGGTTATCACTGATTTCAAATTGATCAAGTTGGCTGTCTGGTGCCATATAACCACCAGGTTGAGTTGAGCTTCCTGCACTCATGTGGGTAATCCCTAATAGCAGTAAATTATCCCTCAATGATGGTAACTCTCGCGTGGATAAACTGATTTCAAGTTGAGAGTTAAACAATCTAAACGCACAGATCATTTGCACTAATCCTGCATCGGTTAATTCAACTTTTGGTGTAATACCACCAGTACACGGACGTAAACGAGGTAATGAAATACTGTAGCGACTGCGCCAATAGGTTTTTTCCAAATAATCAAGATGATGCCCCATTAACAATGCATCTAGTCGCCAATCATCTAACCCAAGTAATACACCTAGACCAATTTTGTCAATTCCCGCTTGAGCAACTCTGTCTGGGGTATCTAAACGATAGATAAAATCTTGTTTTTTACCGCGAGTATGATGCTGAGCATAAGTATGAGCACGATAGGTTTCTTGGTATACCATAACGGCATCAACACCTAGTTTGCCAAGACGCTGATACTGATCAGTCTCCAATGGTTGAACTTCCATTGCCACGAAATTAAAAGACTTGCTAACTAACGGTAACACCGACTCAAAATACCCCATTCCGACTTTAGTTTCATGCTCACCAGACACTAATAATATCGAATCAAAGCCTCGTTGTTTAATAATCGCCATTTCGGCTGCTAGTTCATCACTATTAAGGGTTTTACGCTTGACCTTGTTACTCATACTAAAGCCACAATAATCGCACTCGTTGGCGCATAAGTTTGATAAATATAAGGGTAAGAAAAGACCGATATTGGCACCAAATCGCTGCCGTGTCAGCTGAGCAGCTTGCTGCGCCATCGGTTCAATATATGCCATTGCGGCAGGCGATAATAATGCCAACAAACTATCAATATTACCGCTTGGATTTTTCAAAGCCCGCTCAACCTCTTTGGCGGTAGTCGAATACAGCTTCATCGATAACGCATCGGGGGCTAATTGCGAAAATACGCTTGAATACGTCATGCTAGCCCCCCTTACGATTCACTGACTTTGCAAGTGAATTGATTGATGGTTCTGACAAGAATCCGGTCAAAGGACTGGTCGCGTTAGCATGGTTGTTCACGGCCCCTAATCCAGCAAGATAAGCTTGTCTTCCTGTGGCAACCGCATCAGCAAAACATTTAGCCATTTGTTGGGGATTGGCACTACTTGCAATCGCGGTATTTACCAATACTGCTGCTGCGCCCATTTCCATAGCTCTACAAGCTTGTGAAGGTGCACCAATTCCGGCATCTACTATTACCGGAATATTAGCCTGTTCAATAATAATGCTTAAGAATGTTTCCGTCGATAAGCCTTGATTACTGCCTATTGGACTGCCGAGTGGCATAACCGCAGCGCAACCTACTTCTTCTAAGCGCCGACACAATACTGGATCGGCATGCACATAAGGCATGACAATATAGCCTTTCTCGCATAAGTGTTGAGCCGCTATTAATGTTTCAATAGGATCGGGCATGAGGTATTTAGGATCGGGATGAATTTCAAGTTTAATCCATTTAGTGCCCAGCATTTCATAAGCGAGTTCAGCGGCAAAAATAGCTTCTTTGGCATTACGCGCGCCAGCAGTATTGGGTAATAATTTAACCCCCATACTTTGCAAAGGACCGAGTAAATTGTCATGGCCGCGAGTCAAATCAATTCGCTTCATCGCTAAGGTGACTAACTGCGACCCAGAACTTGCTATCGCTTGTAACATTGTATTGTGATTTGAAAATTTTCCTGTTCCGGTGAGTAACCGAGACGAAAATTGATGATCGGCTATCGTTAACATCATTAACCTCCAGCAACGGCAGAAAAGACGGTTATATTGTCATCGGCTTGACACACTGCATGCATCCAACGACTTCGAGGCACAACAGTATCGTTGACCACAATGGCCACTCCTTGAGTGGGTAAATCGCTGAGTATAAGTAGTTCAGCCAAATTCAAATTAGCCCGAACTATTTGCTCGACACCATTGAGGTGCAGGGTTATTACCCCATGGGGATCAGTTTGTGTCATTAGACCGCTCCTGATGATCAGTAAATGGATATTGATGACACACTTCACACTGTGGGTCTTGACTCATGTTGGCATACTGCCAACGTAAATCCTGAGCATTAAATCGATGTAAAACACCGTATTGCGTAAAGGTATTGCAGATGTGCTGAAGCCCCACCAGCGCTTGCATACTGGCGATAATGCCCACGGCGGGTCCAAACACGCCAGCTTGAGTACAATTTTGCATAATGGGGGTTTTAAGTGGATATAAGCAACAATAGCAACCGCTGTGTGAACGTGGGCAGGAAAAATCAATACAAAATAATTGCCCCTGATATGCACTAATGGCACCACTAACTAAGGTTAACTGATGCTGTAAACACAGTTGGTTTATCAGTTGCCTCGCCCTGACATTATCTGTGCAATCAAACACTACAGGTTTTACCGTAAATCGTTTAACAAGCTGCATAAAGTGCGCTGATGTAATGGACTGTGCCAACACGTCGATATTGATTTGAGGGTAAGCATCACTCAGTACACTTTTTGCAATGTTGACTTTTGCTTGGCCAATATCAGATGCCCTGAACAGGAGTTGCCTTGGAAGATTGGATAATTCCACCACATCATGATCAATTAACAGTATTTGCTGAACACCCGCGGCAGCTAGATAATGCGCCACTAAATGCCCTAAGCCTCCGACACCGATGATCACTACAGCGCTATTCATAATCGCAAGCTGCCCTGCCTCTCCAATATCGCTCAGTAACATGGTGCGCGAATACTGAATATAATCCCGATCAGATAATGTACTCATACGCCCTCCTGAGATAAATTCGCTTTAGGTAAAGGTCGGGTAAGCTGCAACCATTTATGATGCAAAGTTCGATAAGCCTTCGCCGGATCGTCAGCAGTAGTCACCGCTCTTACAACGGCGACATCACCAACGCCTGTAGCAGCAATAAACTCCAAATTACTGAGATCTATCCCGCCAATAGCGACTGTCGGATAATGGCGCGCAAATAAACTGGCATAACGTTTAAGTTTGCTGAGCCCTTGAGGCGCGGAAGGCATTTGCTTGGTCGTGGTAGCAAAAATATGCCCAAGAGCAATATATGAAGGCGAACATTGGTGGGCTAGCAAGGCTTCAAAATAACTGTGACTCGATAAGCCTAACGCCATTCCAGCTGCCGCTATCGCGCTTAAATCTGCCGTGGCGATGTCTTCTTGGCCTAAATGAACCCCAAACGCACCGTGTTTAACCGCCAGTTGCCAATGATCATTAATAAACAACTGAACATGAAATTCGCGACCGAGTTTGATGGCCTCAATGATATTAGCTTCGAGTGTTAATCGTTCTAATATATGGCTGTCATCAGTATCGATATTAATAGCTAACTTGGCACGATATTGAACCGTCTTACAGCCCGCTTTTAACAATTGTTTAAGCATATCGATATCAGCTACAACAGGATAAATCCCCAAGGGTTGATGCAGCGATTTAAAACTATTCGGTGCAGCTTGCTTGCACGAATCATCAGCGAGATGCTCAGAAGATACCAACTTGATTGATGGCATCATGCCTAAACCATCAGGCCAACCAGTACGGGCTAATACACCAGGTCCTTGACCAAGGCTTACGCCTAAGGTGAGTCCCTTATTGACGTAGGCTTTTGCCAGCACAATAGCATCATGAATAACGAACTCATGGGCAATAAAACACGCTATTGCAGATGATAATGTGCAACCACTGCCATGATTATTAGTCGTTGCTATCCGCTGGCTACTTAGCATAAACACCGCATTACTGTGTGTAATACTGGCACCTTTAACGTTTTTACTCACATATACATCTATTGCATCTTGTTGCTGCCACTGAGCATCACCGCCTTTGGCGAACACATGGCATTTAAATTTATCCGATAACCCTTTAGCGTCACAGATCATTTGCTGTTGTTGCTGTTGCTGAGAACCATTGTTGTCGACATCATCACAATCTTGCACTAAAGCAGACTGAGAACATAAACGTTTCAATTCGTGCTGATTAGGCGTTAGTAAATCGATTAAGCCAATGAGAGGACTAAAATCGAGATCGATAGGATTAAAGTTTGCACCACTACTGGCGACCATGACAGGATCAAGCACCACAAAAGGTACCATCATCTGAGTAGCACGCATTTGAGCTAAACAGCCAGCTAATATGTCCACCTGTGCTTGGGATGCAAGCAGACCAATTTTAATCGCCACTGGCGGCAAATCCGCGAGTAAACTGCTGAACTGAGCCAGTAACATGGATTCAGAAACGGTTTCAACAAGGCTGACACTGACTGAGTTTTGTGCGGTTAATGTGGTTATCACGCTACACCCGTGACACGACAAGTCTTGCATGGTGAGTAAATCAGCTTGAATCCCCGCCCCACCACCACTGTCTGAACCGGCTATAGTCCAGACAATGGGTGGGATTTGCGTTATGGATCCACTGACAAATGTCGATGAATTCATGGCGATTATTCAACCTCAACTGTTAAGTCGGTATCAACTTGTGCTGCTGGTTTGACGTCGTGATAAAGCGCCGAGCCCGATGCTTTGAACTCCGCCGATTTTTGCGCCATCGCTGCGGACGGATTAATGGTTTCAACCGTATGTTGGGTTTGATAAGCACTAGCCGAAGATACTTCAATCTTAAGTGCTTCAGCTTGTTCAAGATTCGCGGCATATTCACGCACTTCGTGGGTTATTTTCATCGAACAGAATTTAGGCCCACACATTGAGCAAAAATGAGCCACTTTGGCTGATTCTTGTGGTAACGATTCGTCGTGGTAAGCACGAGCGGTATCAGGATCAAGACCTAGGTTATATTGATCTTCCCAACGGAATTCAAAGCGGGCTTTTGATAATGCATTATCACGTACTTGTGCACCTGGATGACCTTTAGCGACATCAGCAGCATGGGCTGCAATCTTGTAGGCAATTAAGCCTTGTTTTACATCTCCTTTGTTAGGCAAACCTAAGTGTTCTTTAGGGGTGACGTAACACAACATCGCCACGCCGTACCAAGCCATCATGGCTGCGCCGATGCCTGAGGTGAAGTGATCATAGCCCGGCGCAATATCGGTTGTTTGTGGGCCTAAGGTATAAAATGGTGCTTCGTCACAAAGGGCCAATTGCTTTTCCATATTGACTTTAATCAATTGCATTGGCACATGACCAGGGCCTTCGATGATGGTTTGCACATCATATTCCCATGCAATTTTGACCAATTCACCTAGGGTTTCTAATTCCGCAAATTGTGCTTCATCGTTGGCATCAGCAATTGAACCTGGGCGCATACCATCGCCTAACGACAACGACACATCGTATTGAGCGCAAATCTGGCAAATATCACGAAAGTGTTCGTATAAGAAACTTTCTTGATGGTGGCTTAAACACCACTTAGCCATAATTGAACCGCCACGCGACACAATACCGGTAAGGCGTTTGGCGGTCATGGGTACATAACGCAATAACACCCCAGCATGAATCGTAAAATAATCTACGCCCTGCTCGGCTTGTTCAATCAATGTATCTCTAAATACCGCCCAACTGAGGTCTTCGGCAACGCCATTAACCTTTTCTAATGCTTGATAAATCGGCACGGTACCAATTGGCACTGGAGAATTACGGATAAGCCACTCACGCGTTTCATGGATATAACGTCCGGTCGACAAATCCATGACCGTATCTGCACCCCAACGGGTTGACCACACGAGTTTTTCAACTTCTTCTTCAATCGAAGATGTCACCGCCGAATTACCAATATTGGCATTCACCTTCACCAAAAAATTACGCCCAATAATCATAGGTTCGGTTTCAGGATGGTTAATATTCAGCGGAATAATTGCTCGACCTCGGGCGACTTCATCGCGGACAAACTCAGGAGTGATAAGTTGCCCAATATGCGCGCCAAAAGCCTCACCAGGCGCTTTTTGAGTCAACACGGTGTCGGTTACTTCAGCAAGAGCCATGTTTTCACGAATGGCAATGTATTCCATTTCAGGGGTAATAATACCTTGGCGAGCATAATACATTTGGGTCACGCATTTGCCCTTCTTGGCACGTTTAGGCGCGACAAGAGCGTCAAATCGTAAATGATCGAGTCCATCGTCGGCCAGCCGTTGTTGGGTAAAACCCGAACTTGCACCGGTTAATTGCTCGGTATCTTGTCGCTCATCAATCCATGCTTGACGGATTTTAGGTAAGCCTTCACGCACATTAATATCGGCAAGGGGATCAGAATAAGCACCCGCGCAGTCATAAACCATAATTGGCGGATTGGCTTGTTTAATGGGTTTTGCATCAGTGCCGCCAATGACGGTATCAGTTTGATTAACCTGACGCATAGCGACCTTGATATCAGCTCGACTACCCGTTAAATAGACTTTTTCAGAATTAGGATGTTGTAACGGTTTAAGGGTATCAATAAATTGTTGAGCGTTAGCTCGAGTTTGACGACGGTTTGGATTTGACATTAGCAACCTCAATATTAAGAGTAGAGTTGCTTGTCTGGAGAGGTGTTGATAGCAGCAGTAAACAATAAAAATACTATTGCTTACGTCAATAATCACATAGAAAAAGACTAATGTAATAACTTAACTGGATATATAAACCGATAAAAAACTCTGCGGTAAACGTCCATATTCGGTCTTGTTAATACGTTATTTAGCTTCCCAATAATCATGATTATTACGCTTGTTTCCTTCGCAGGTTCTAGCCTGATCAGGTTCAACGGATCCCGAATAAACGGTCTCAGCCATAATGGCACTCCGACAAGATGTCACGCAGTATAGACAAGATTTTAGCCAAATAACAAGTACTAAAACATTCTATATATCCAAATATTATCAATCCACATACCAGAAACTAATGCTGTGTTATTGATATCCCCATGGTTCATCCATCACCACAGACAGGTATTTATCAAGGTGCGACACTATGTCGCATTCATCTTATTTATTAGCAGGTTATAATTTAAAAAAACTAATAAATACCTTTGAAATATATTCATCAAAGGTTGATAAAATAACAATAAAGGTGATGACGTTGGCAAATAAAGCAATCCAAACCATTAAATTAAATACTAATTACCCATGGGTTTACTCATCAATTTCATTGGCTGTAATGTTTGCTATTACACCTCAAGTGATGGCTGAACAGTATGATAAGCAAAATAGTGAAGATATTGAGCGGGTTGAAGTACATGGACAAAACACGACTAACAAAGACTTACTCGGCTCAGCCCAAAGCTTACTTAAAAAGCAAGGAGTAGACTTTTCTGAAGCGGGTGGCGTATCAGCATTACCGATTTTAAATGGCATGATGGGCGATCGCATTAAGGTGCTCATTGATGGCAGTGATATTACCTCATCATGTGCAAACCACATGAACCCGCCACTTTCTTATGTGTCAGCAAATCAAATTAGTTCGACGCAAGTGGTTGCTGGTGTATCTCCGGTTAGCGCAGGTGGCGATAACATTGCTGGTGTGATTAAAGTCACTAGCTTAAACCCTGTATTTACCAATAGCGACACTGTGATATGGCACAGTGGCAATGCGTCTAGTGGTTATCGAAGCACTAACGACGCCTTTCTCGCAGGCGTAAATACTACTGCAGCTAGCAATACGCTAAGTTTTAGTTATCAAGGGGCTTTTGAAGACGCAAACAGTTACACCGATGGCAATGGCGATAAAGTATTAGATACTTTGTATCAATCACAAAATCACGCTTTGACAGCCGCATGGCAAGATGAGGTTCAACAAGTTGCAGTCAAACTAACTCACCAACATATCCCCTTTCAAGGATTTGCTAACCAGTACATGGACATGACTAATAATGACAGTTATGGCGCATTAGTCCGTTATCAACGCACTCTTGAAAACGATGGCAATTTCACTGCCCAAGCCAATTGGCACAGTGTCGAGCATGAGATGGGTTTCTTTAGCGATGAAAAAATTGGCAAGATGCCAATGGAAACTAAGGGGAAAGATTACAGTTACCAACTGCATTGGCTACTACCAATCAGCTCAGACAGCACGTTGTTGATTGGCCAAGAATATTATGTTTATCAACTTGACGATATATGGCCAGCGATTGAAGGGGCAGCCATGATGGGACCCAATGACTACATCAATATCAATGATGGCGAACGCAAACGTGCTGCAGTCTATGGTGAATGGCAACAAACACTTAATAAGCGTTGGTGGATGTCAGCAGGTATTCGTTATGAATACGTATCAACCAGCACAGGCGAGGTTCAACCATATAACACCATGAGTATGATGGGCATGACAAATGTTAATGCCATGGCCGCAGATGAGTTTAATGACCTTTATCGTAAGCGCAATGACAATATCATCGACGCAACTCTTCTAGCTCGTTATCAATTGAGTGACACTGAAGTGATAGAGCTTGGCTTAGCCAGAAAGAGTCGTGCGCCAAATTTGTATGAGCGCTACAGCTGGGGCCATAGCACCATGGCGACGACCATGATTGGTTGGTATGGTGATGGGAACGGCTATATTGGTAACCCTGACCTTAGTGCAGAAACGGCACACACATTAAGTGTGGCTTACAAGCTAGTACAAGATGATTTAGCATTTAATGCAACGGCTTGGTATAGCGACATAAACGATTATATTGACGCTAATGTGGTCAGCAACTTTAACCGCTCAAACATTGATGGTAATAGTCGTAATATTTTACAGTTTACAAATGTGGACGCTACCTTGTTTGGTGCTCGCATAGATGCTGAATATCAACTAGCAGAAAACCACAGTGGTAAATGGCTCATTAACGCTAATATCAGTGCCACGCGCGGCGAAAGAGATGACAATGACCTACCGCTGTATCAAATAAAACCTTTGCAAACCGAGCTAGCTTTACAACAACAGCTAGGCGATTGGCAAAATAGTATCAGCTGGCAGTGGGTGGCCAATAAAGACCGCGTAGATGATCAGCGTTTAGAAAACACAACTGACAGTTATTCGCTGCTTAACTTAAGCAGCAGTATCCAATGGCAAGATGTAACAATGACAATTGCAGTTAAAAACCTACTCGATGTATATTATCAACTGCCTCTAGGCGGTGTCAGTATTGCCGAATACAAAAGTGATAGCAGTAATGGTTTCAAACAAATTGCTGGTGCAGGTCGTTCACTGGAATTGAATGTCAGTTATGCATTCTGATTAATCACCGATAAGTAACAATGCATATGACCAGTAATATGTACCACATTACTGGTCAAACTATAACGCCAACTCACTTCATTTCTAGGCAGTAAACACTAATTCTGTTGATTTTTGAACAGAAAAAAGCCTCTGCATTGCTGTAGAGGCTTTCATCTTATTTGGCGGAGCGGACGTTGATGTTGAAACAGTGAACCCGCGACCTCCGGCGTGACAGGCCGGTTTGTATTTGTTCCTGATTAAATAACATGAGAATATTTTAATCAGGTAATCTGGCAGGCATTTCTGGCTAACTATAACGCCAACTCACTTCATTTCTAGGCTGAATAACACATTCTGTTGATTTTTTAACAGAAAAAAGCCTCTGCATTGCTGTAGAGGCTTTCATCTTATTTGGCGGAGCGGACGCTGATGTTGAAACAGTGAACCCGCGACCTCCGGCGTGACAGGCCGGTTTGTATTTGTTCTCTGATTAAATAACATGAGAATATTTTAATCAGGTAATCTGGCAGGCATTTCTGGCTAACTATAACGCCAACTCACTTCATTTCTAGGCTGAATAACACATTCTGTTGATTTTTGAACAGAAAAAAGCCCCTACATTGCTGTAGAGGCTTTTTTCTTATTTGGCGGAGCGGACGGGACTCGAACCCGCGACCCCCGGCGTGACAGGCCGGTATTCTAACCAACTGAACTACCGCTCCAAAACGGTTTGTATACACTTAAGAAAACAATAACATTCTAAATATTAGCTATTTTATTAAGTGTAAACAGTCACTTGAATGGCGGAGCGGACGGGACTCGAACCCGCGACCCCCGGCGTGACAGGCCGGTATTCTAACCAACTGAACTACCGCTCCACACAAGTGCGATGAATAATAAAGTTGTGATAATTAATCGTCAACTGTTTTTTAATTGTTTTGGTTCATTTAGTTAAAAATTGTACAATTATCAAGTTTTTGTACAAAAAGCTCTCACTTCAGTAGGTTAGTTTTTATCATCTGGCATACTCAAATCAATATCATCTAAGTCGACACTTTCTAGGATGCTATCTTTGGGTTTATCCTCATTAATAGGGTTTTGCTTTAATCTTTCTTCTGCCGCAGCCATCGCCTTTGCCAGCGTTTGTTTTTTGCGCCATATCACCAAACCAATAATACCAACTAAAAATAGCACGCCATTTATGGTAATAAACCAAAACATTGCATTGTCTTTCGCTACTTGCTCTTCGATTTCTGCTTGAATAGCCGCTTTTTCAGCAAGCTCTTCAACTGTTGGTGCTGGAGCTGGAGGCTCAACTAAATTAAAAAACATTTCAGGTAAATTAAGCACAATTTCTCGGCCATCAATCGTCGTAGAAACCACACTACCTTTAACGCGATAACTGCCAAACTCAGTCACTTTAGGTAAATATAGAATTTGATCTGCACTGGTCATCGTTTGCAGAGTAATAGGCAGTAACAACCCAGCAGGGCCGACTAAATCAAATTCAAAATGGGTTTCTGTTAATTGCACCACAGACTCATCAACTGTTAATTGTATCTGCCAAATGCCTTTTAGTGGGTCGCTATTGGGCACCATTTTCACTTTTATTGGTTGCGGTGAAAGCTCAAAAGGCAGCACATATTCACGCTCAAAAACATTATTGCGGGCGATAACATTGAGTACATAATGGCCCGTAGGTTGTTGTAAATTATGGTTTCCGGTAAATATGCCATCATCAGGGACTTCGTCTAACAATTCACCATTATCTTTATAGGCACCAACGATAATGGTACCGGTTGCGAAATTATCGTCAGTAGGAAGATGCTCACTGGTAAAACGAGCAGTCCACTCGACCATATACTCTAAACCTGGCATTCTCATGGTTAAATTATCACCCATGAGTCTTGCTGTAACTTTTAACCTTTCACCTTGATAAAGTGGTTGAGGAAAAGGTTCTACTGCAATATCTAATGCAGATATTTTTTTGATTGAAGACCCTTCAACTACACTACCTAATAACTGCCAAGGCCCTGCCATCGGTTTTTCGATATAAATCATATCGGCAGCAATACCATCTACCCACTTTACAGTTTGAGGATGACGAGTTGAGTACCATTTACTGCCATCGGGCAAAATCACCACTACAGGAGCAGAACCATAACTTCGTTGGACCACTAAGGTTAAATGATCCACCATATGATCGATTCGAAAACGATTTTTAAGTTCTGCAGCTTGCGATGCGATGACCATTGCAGCTTGGGCACTAGGTTGCCAAACTAAGACAAGACTCATCAACAATAAACATGAAATAGCAAGATAACCGGCGCGAGTGGCACTCATAAAGGTTGGTTTACCCTCTCCAGAGACATTTACCTGACTTCGCAATGAGATCAAGTCGTTGTTCGTGTAATAGTATTTCATCGGCAGATGCACCAACGACTTTAAGATTAAACGCCGTCGGATCGATATTTTTTATTCCGCCACCTTCTTGACCCGCTTTTTCATTGGACAAATTAAACTTAATTTGTCCACCTGTCATGATTAAATAAACATCAGCAAGAATTTCCGCATCGAGTAATGCACCGTGATAAGTACGGCGACCATTATCGATTCCATAACGTCGACACAATGCATCTAGGTTATTTTTTTGCCCAGGATGAAGACGCTTTGCAATGGCCAAACTGTCGAGAATACTGCAAATTTCTTTGGTTTTCGGCCCTATTGGATTAAGTTTTGAAAACTCATGGTCCATAAAGCTCACGTCAAAGTTTGCGTTATGAGCCACAATTTCAGCGCCATCAATAAAATCGATAAAATCTTTGGCTATTTGATGAAAGCGAGGTTCGTTGGCCACACGGTCATTAGTAATACCATGAACTTGAATTGCCTCTTCATCAATGGCTTGACCAGGATTAATATATTGATGATAAGTTCGACCCGTTAAGCGACGATTAATCACTTCAACACAACCAATTTCAATAATGCGATGGCCCACATAAATCGGTCCACCAGCTTGGTTCATACCCGTTGTTTCGGTATCGAGAATTACTTGACGACTTGCACTAGAAATAATGTTCATATTTTTTACTCATTCAGCCCTCGCCTTTGTATAAATTGAGTATACTGGCGCGAATATTTCGCTATGGTACCAACTTGATGGCCGAACACAAACAGCTGTATATTTTTACTGATGGCTCTTGCTTAGGAAATCCAGGACCAGGCGGTTATGGTGTGGTAATGAAATATAAACATCAGCAACATGAAATGGCCGATGGATTCTCATTAACAACCAATAATCGTATGGAACTGTTAGCCCCGATTATCGCATTAGAAACCTTATACGAACCTTGTAATATTATTTTAACCAGCGATAGCCAGTACATGCGCCAAGGTATTATGACTTGGATCCATGGTTGGAAGAAAAAGGGCTGGATAACCTCAACCAAGCAACCGGTCAAAAATGTCGACTTATGGAAACGTTTAGATGCAGTAAGCCAATTACACAAGATTGACTGGCGCTGGGTAAAAGGCCATGCAGGCCATATTGAAAATGAACGTTGTGACGTATTGGCACGTAAAGCTGCTGAAGCTAAACCTCAACAAGTTGATACTGGCTATAAACCTTAATAGTTAGGCCCTAGCTTTTTAACCCAGGTTACGGATAATGACGGATTATCAAACATCCCTTTGCTCCACCAACTGGGTTCCATTGACTTGTAATAGGCTGGTTACTGACCCGTCAATAATCCTTGCTAGCAAAAATGATATTTTGATATGGAATAGCTTAAATGTTCTAATTTTGGCTTAGGGATCTGGTCTCTTAAACAGAGTTGATTTTATTTATTATTATTTTGATTAGTTTACTGTCTTGGCATCGACATTCGGAATGTGAGTTAACCCAGTACGACCAGCTGATGGCGCGGTTGACCATTTAGGAGCTTTTACCTTCGATTTATCTTTAATCGGTGTAAGTGGTACCGTCATTTTTCGAGCCACTATTAAGTAAACACTGCCGGTACTGGGTAGCCAATTGGCGATACTTTTTTGCCACAAAGGAGCTTGTTGAGATTTGCGGAGTTGATTCGGTATGTTGAGCCCGCGTTGACCTAATAACGAATGATACATTAAACGTTCATCTGCTAATACTTTGTATCCTAGTAAACCAAGCCAATCTTTAACTCTTGAGGGCATAAAAAACTGCCCGTTCCATGGTAATGTAGTTTGATATTTTGGCAATATTTTGCCTATAAAAGCTGGACTTATCGGATTGAATCCAACAATGAAAATATAACCACTGTTGATAAGTACTCG
>NZ_JACJFI010000790.1 GCF_014164505.1 Shewanella sp. SG41-4
CCGTTGTCGAGCATGTCTTGAGTGACAGGGCCATTAAATAGGGTGTTGCCGTTGCCGTCAGTGACAATCAAGGTGTCGCCAACTTGAGTGCCAGTCGCTAGCGTCACGGTCGCGGTCACAGTGCCGTCAGTACCGATCTCATCGCTGTTGAACACGCCATCGCTGCCCATGCCGCTGAATTCAACGATTGGTGCAGGTGCGGCAACATTGTCCACAGGCTGGTTGTCGGTAGCAGT
>NZ_JACJFI010000791.1 GCF_014164505.1 Shewanella sp. SG41-4
ATGGTGATGTCTGAAAAATTGATATCAACGCTCTTTAACAATCTAAACAAGAAATCTGTGTGGACATTCACAGGTATTGAGTTATTCGAAATTGTCTTCTGTTCTTCGGAATGTTGGCAATCAAAAAATTTAAACTCAATGCAACGATGAATGTTCATAGTAATATGTACAAAGACTTTGTCAGCTTCGGTTGATAAAGCAATCAGAATTCATTGAGCCGAAACCTTCGGGT
>NZ_JACJFI010000792.1 GCF_014164505.1 Shewanella sp. SG41-4
CCGATCTCATCGCTGTTGAAGATACCATCGCTGCCCATGCCGCTGAATTCAACGATTGGTGCAGGTGCGGCAACATTGTCCACAGGCTGGTTGTCAGTAGCTGTTGCAGATGGGTTGCCGGCGATATCAATCACTTGCGCCGTAACATCAACATCAGTTGCGCCTGCAGTGACAGGGACTTCAACGTCAAAGCCGTTGTCGAGCATGTCTTGAGTGACAGGGCCATT
>NZ_JACJFI010000793.1 GCF_014164505.1 Shewanella sp. SG41-4
GGAATGTTGGCAATCAAAAAATTTAAACTCAATGCAACGATGAATGTTCATAGTAATATGTACAAAGACTTTGTCAGCTTCGGTTGATAAAGCAATCAGAATTCATTGAGCCGAAACCTTCGGGTTTCAAAAAACTTTAATTGAAGAGTTTGATCATGGCTCAGATTGAACGCTGGCGGCAGGCCTAACACATGCAAGTCGAGCGGTAACACAAGGGAGCTTGCT
>NZ_JACJFI010000794.1 GCF_014164505.1 Shewanella sp. SG41-4
GCCCGAAGGTCCCCTCCTTTCCCCCGTAGGGCGTATGCGGTATTAGCAGTCGTTTCCAACTGTTATCCCCCTCGACTGGGCAGATCCCTAGGCATTACTCACCCGTCCGCCGCTCGTCACCTCAGAAGCAAGCTCCCTTGTGTTACCGCTCGACTTGCATGTGTTAGGCCTGCCGCCAGCGTTCAATCTGAGCCATGATCAAACTCTTCAATTAAAGTTTTTT
>NZ_JACJFI010000795.1 GCF_014164505.1 Shewanella sp. SG41-4
TAATGCCGATCAGTTAAGCGGTAAAACGAGAAAATTTAACTGATCGGTTGACCGATCTTTCTAGTCTGCGAAAATCCGATAATCTTTATTATCGGATTTTTTTTTATGGAACTTTCAGAAGCCCTTGCTCGCACCTCAATTAATCGCCTAACTGAGTTTTCATCTCTCGCTGATGTTCTAGAGCCCGATATTATTCAATCTTGCCTTGATTCAAATGGCGTG
>NZ_JACJFI010000796.1 GCF_014164505.1 Shewanella sp. SG41-4
ACCGCCTTTAATTCCTGTGGGGTCTTAAAATCCCCTCGGTTTAGCACGTTATAAGTGCTTTCAATGGCCGCTGCATCGTTTGGGTACTTCTTAATTGCATCGGCAAATGGCTTTCTTGATATTACGTGCATTTGAACCTCGTTTACTATTGGTAAACTATATCAGTGCTTTTTAAAGTTTACAATAGGTAAACTTTTCTTTTTTAAACCATGAATCGACGGC
>NZ_JACJFI010000797.1 GCF_014164505.1 Shewanella sp. SG41-4
CCGCATTCATGAAGGGGTGTTTGGCAACATTCACAACAAGGGGCACTGAGTTCGTGCAGATAAACTTCACGCTCAAGCGCTTCAGGTAATGGTTTTCTGCCTGTTTTAGCCTTGCTCTTATTTACGTTGGGCAACGCATGTTGCTGCTCAGCTTCGTTAAACGTGCCTTTGGCTACCTTTTCACTTTGTGATGAAAAACGTTTTGATTTACTTAAGTTGAG
>NZ_JACJFI010000798.1 GCF_014164505.1 Shewanella sp. SG41-4
CCACGCCATTTGAATCAAGGCAAGATTGAATAATATCGGGCTCTAGAACATCAGCGAGAGATGAAAACTCAGTTAGGCGATTAATTGAGGTGCGAGCAAGGGCTTCTGAAAGTTCCATAAAAAAATCCGATAATAAAGATTATCGGATTTTCGCAGACTAGAAAGATCGGTCAACCGATCAGTTAAATTTTCTCGTTTTACCGCTTAACTGATCGGCATTA
>NZ_JACJFI010000799.1 GCF_014164505.1 Shewanella sp. SG41-4
GACTGGGGTGAAGTCGTAACAAGGTAGCCCTAGGGGAACCTGGGGCTGGATCACCTCCTTACCTATACGACTAACTCAATACCTAAAGTGCAGAGATGCATGTGAGTGTTCACACAGATTACTTGTTAACTTCTTCGGAAGTAGAGTGAAACACGCCGCAAGCCGGCTAGTGTTGTTCTTTAACAATTTGGAAAGCTGATAGTACTAACTAAAGGCGCAT
>NZ_JACJFI010000079.1 GCF_014164505.1 Shewanella sp. SG41-4
GGGCTTCTGAAAGTTCCATAAAAAAAAATCCGATAATAAAGATTATCGGATTTTCGCAGACTAGAAAGATCGGTCAACCGATCAGTTAAATTTTCTCGTTTTACCGCTTAACTGATCGGCATTACCACCTTGCGGTGACTTTATTAATTGTTTATATCTATAAATTTTCAGCT
The DNA here is from genome assembly GCF_014164505.1 of Shewanella sp. SG41-4. Classification (GTDB taxonomy): domain Bacteria; phylum Pseudomonadota; class Gammaproteobacteria; order Enterobacterales; family Shewanellaceae; genus Shewanella. Next base: position 174 of record NZ_JACJFI010000079.1, read on the forward strand.
TATTGGCTAACACTTGCACCTTCCAAATATTTTTCGCAGCTGCATTATCTAATTATTATTTCTCTGCTGCAGTGAGGCTATAAGAAGTCTTGATTGATATTCCATCATGCTGAGGATCTAACGACCAAACCAGCTTTAAAGATTTTAATCTTTATCACCTACATGCCTTACAATCATTCGAGTATTACGCTGCCAGTAACCACCATAAACATCATGACGACTTAAGCGACCGTATAAATGGTGTAAAATCTTTCCATCACCCACATACACCGCGGCATGGTTCACTCGCTTACTTTGTATTTGTATTAAAAATACATCACCTATTTCTAACTGATCATGCACCTGGATAAAGCCAGCTTTGGTAAAATTATCCAGATAGAGTTCTTCTTCCCCTTCCCACCATCCGTCTTTACGTTCAAAGTTTGGCAATTTGATATGTTTGATTTCTCTATACCAGTCTCGAACACAGCTATAGCAATCCCATACACCATGAACAAATGGCCGACCTATTAACGGAGGGGATTCACCTGTTGGTACGATTGAACGTAAGTCTCCTTCTGGCCAGCTTAATATATGCCAAGGCAATTGAGTGGCTTCACACATCGCTATATCGCGTTGACTAGGTTTACTGGTTGCATTTGGATGACTGTGACAAATACCGATAATATTGCCTTGGTCTTCTGCAGCGGCATACTCTTGGACGGATATTTCAAACTCATCAGCCTTGTGCGTGGACACGTTAGTGCATGGTAAATAGCATGCTTTATTTGCTTGCTGAACGATAAGCCCGCAACACTCTTGCGGGTAGGTACTTTGTGCATGCTGAGAGAATGCCTGCAAGAGTATTGGATGCATATAGACCTACTTTCTGATGAATACTGATGTTTAGTGCTTAGTGTTAACGTATAAGGCGAACGCTAGGGAAACCGCCGTGGGGTAATTCTTCATTTTCACCAAATCGTTTAGTGCAACCGGCTATGGTTCCGGAACACTGATCAAGTTCTGGGTTGTCTGTCGGAAGATCTTCATCGGTAAACATAGCGATACCGGTATAACCGCAATCGGCACCTCTGTACTCACCACGCTGACACCAGAAACAATACGATGTCATTTGCCTTCCAATCTTATATCCCGAAAGATCTGCAGGGTTAGATAGCTCAAAGGTTACTGACACGTTATCTTCATTCACCTTTTTATCAATATACCAAATCTCAATAGATTCTTGAGTGGGGTCAGAAAATGCATTACCGCCGGGAAAGTTTTTACTATCGATGTATTTTGCGAGTGTTCTTCGAATAGTCACTTTTGCTTGTTCCATATTCTGAAAATACAAACAAAGCGCACTAATACTGCCATCAATATTAGCTACGGTCAGCATAGGAGAACTCGGAGAACCATCAGAGTTAACCTCTAACCCTTCCAATTTAGCCGGCCATGCAGAGTATTCCTCATCTTGCCAAAAAATGACCCTCAGAGGTACTTCTGCTTGTACTAAATCTGTCGTTTGATAAGGAATATTATGGGCGTGAAATCTAAGTATGTCAGCGCCAAATGTACTACCATCAATTTCAAAAAGGATTATTTCATTGCCAGGTTCGAGCGTTTGAATATCACTGTTAAGCATTTTATTTCTCGTTCATTGAATTCTATTCTAAAGGGGATAGTTATTATTAATATTTAAGGATGAAATGCTTGTTCAAAGGTGGCTGTAATACGGTACATACCGCCACCAAGAGGTGTGTTTGTGACTTGAACGGCTTTAAATAGTGAAGTAGTACCAAGAGGCGGTGTCCACTGGAAAGCCTTAAAGCCCTGGTGAGAGTCTAGAAATGCCATTATGGCTTCTGAATCTGATTTGTTTTTAGTAAAAAGCAATGGCCAGCTTTGAGTTTTGCTATTGATACCATCACCTACAGACTGGCTATAACCATCGCCAAATTGAGCAGTTCTAGTTCTATACCTTATCTCACCTGTTGCACCATTGTCTGCAGGCCATATAAATGCTTGAGTTGCCATTAGCGGTATCCTCCAGCCATACTTCGACCAATTTGTCCGTTGGGACGTAAGTCTTTTGCCAGCAACTCTCGATATTTTTGCTCAACAAATTTACCGATCTCTGAGCCAAACTGATTTAACGCTGGCGTATCTGAAGTGGTCGTCGTATTACCACTTTTTTCAATATTAATTTGAACATTTACACCACTGGAACCAGTCATTGCAGCAGGAATGCCCTTAAAAGTTGAACCGCCTACAACGCCACCTTCAGCATAACCAGTGTGGCCTTTTCGCATTGCTTCTACTGTCGCAACACCACCAGCGAGGGCAACATCACGCTGAGACCAAACAACTTCACCTTTATGTACTATCCCTGCAGGTTGATACTTGCCACCCGCGCCAGTGTAACCACCAGAAGAGAAGCCTGTGGCTTTTCCGTCTACAACCCCGCCGTCAGCATAACCTCCGAACAGGCTACCGACTAAACCCGCAACAGCTTTTTGTATCGCTATTTTTGCGATATCCGCCAATATTGATTTAGCCAGCCCGGCAAAATCTGCTTTACCAGTAGTCACAAAATCGGTAAGCGCGTCTGTCATTCCGCCAAATGCACCATCCATTAGTGTTTTAGTTTGTCCAGCCATGTCGGCTGCTGCATCAATGTAGTTTTGCATTGATGAACGGGCGCCATTAGTCCAGTCGGCCTGTTTGGCATCGAGTGCTGAATAGTATTCATCTTGGACAGCCAATCGCGCCGAAAGGTTATTTTCCAGCATAGCCAGCTGTTGCTGATATTCTTCGTCGGTAGTTCTGCCAGCGATGTTATCTGATAACGCCTTACCTTGAGCTCGTTCAACATCATGCTCAATCCCTTGGCGATCACCTAGACGCTGCTGTGCTTTGTCGCCAAGACCAAAGGTGGCGAGTTTATCAGCGTTGCGCTGTTGTTCTGCGGCGAGGTTAGCCGTGAGATTGGCGCTGTAGCTTTGCAGGCGGATTGATTCATTGCGCTTTTGAATTTCGTCATCGAGAGCAACGTTTTTTTCGAGTTGGGCACGGATTACTGATTGTTCTGCCAACAAACTTTTCTGTTGGGCGGTTAGCACATCTTTATTTTTAATATCTGCAACTTGCTGTTCAAATTTAACTAATTCTTTTTGCGACTGAGTGAGTTTGATATTTGACTCTAGCTGACCTTGCAAGCCTGCTTGAGTTTCGCGTAAACGCATGAGGTACGTGGTAGCAGCATCGTCCGCAAAGGCTTTGGTCGTTTTAGCGGTGTCTTTAAACTTTTCTTCTATCGATGCCAGATCACGTTTGATTTTTTCAGGATCAAGTAAGGCACTATTAGCGTCAGCTTTTCGCACCTTTTCGATATTGTCGTTATATTCTTTTATTGCTTTAGTGCGTTTTTGCTCATTGGTGAGGGTTTCATCGGTGACTTTAGCAATGGCACGTTGAGCCTCAATTGAGTCTTGATTGATTTTGGCACGTTCGGCTTGTTTTTTTGCTAGTTTTGATTCAAGATCAATTTGATCACTGATTTGCTTATTTTCATCTTGAAGAACTTTCATTAACGCCGCACGACGAATAGCTTCCCCGCCAGAACCTTTACCTTTAGCGCCTAATTCGAAAATCTTTTGAACATTAATAGCTAATTTATCATCAAGTGTTTCAGACCTACCAATCCCAGCAATCTCATCCCACGCTTCGGATGCTGCATCTTTTACTCCTTTCCAACTTCTCTCAACATAACCTAGATTAGAAGTGATATCGCTGGTGCGATCGCCTATTGCATCGCTATAAGCCTTAAATGCCAAGTCCGCTGCTTCTGTAGATTTACCTGATTCTTTAAGCGATACAATCTGTTCATAAACCGCGGCAGTTAGGAAGTTATATTTTTTATTGAGTTCTTCAACAGCCTTTACAGGGTCATCGGCTAATTTGGCAAACTCAGCCACCGTATCAGCAACGGCCTTACCCGTTACGTTCTCCATTTGTACGGCAGCTAAACCGACTAACTCGATTTGATTGGCTGCAAACTTGCCTGTATTCGCTACTTCAGCTAATGCAGCAGCAGCTTGGCGTTGTGTACCGCTAATACCATCGATACGTTTGGCGGCATCCATTAGTTGACCGGAGGTTGTGCCAGCTGAATTACCAGTAAGAATAAGCGCATTACGAAGTCGGTCAGCTTCGATACTTCCTTGATAATAAGCAAGGGTTAATACCGCTACTGCAGCTGCACCAATAGTGAATGGGTTTACCATGCCGGCAACGTAACTTCCCATAGCTTTGGCGGCTGGACCTATACCGCCAAACATATCTTTTAACTGGCCACCTTGCTGTAAAAATACCGTTAACGGGTTTTGTCCACCTTGAAGCGATACGGCGATATCAGTAAATTGTGCCGGCAAGCCACGCGTTGCAAATGCCATTTGCTTGGCAGATAGGCCTGCTTTATTGAACTGGATATCTGTTTTATCAAGCTGAGCACCTGTTCTACCTAGCTCACTCCGCATTTGTGAAAGTCGTTTTGAATATTGATCATATTCACTTCCGGCTAATGTTCCTGCTTCTCGATGTTTTTGAAGCTGTCGCTCCATTTTATCTAGCTTGGCGTACTCTGCGACAAGTGGATCTATCTGCCCCATTAATCGGACTAAATCATTTTTCTGCTTTGCCGCTGCTCTAGAAACTTTATCTAGTGACCGCTCAGCTTTATCCATTCCAGCATTGAAGCTGCCTGTTTCAGCGATCATATTTAGCGTTAGCGTACTTAACGACCGATTAGACATTAACTTGCTCCGAGATTGATATTAAGCCATCCGTGGCGTTATTTTTTGATTGCACTGGCTTGAAGCATGACGAGTACATCATCAATGCTGGCTTCTTGGGGTTGTTGGTCTTCTTCTTGACTGAATAGCATGAACACTGATAACTCGGCTTTACCGCCATGTATGGTATTCATGTGATGCATTTGTGCTGCAGCAATGCGTTCTTGACGTAATTGAACACTTAAAGGACCATACTTTTCGCGATACGCCATCCAGTAGACAACTTCTTTGTGGGTTAGGTTTTGCTTGGCTTGTTCAACGGTTCTTCCACCAACGCCGGCGAGGACGAGCTCGTGCCAGAATTCGTCGTCGGCGGTAAGGATTTTGGGTCAGGTTTGAGCCCTATCCCATTCACTTCATTTATGGCGCCAATTAATGCCATACCAAGCGAGTCACAAATAGGACCATGAGCAGCATTACCAATAATGTCGTCAACACTAAATAATGGCGTACCCTCTTCATCAACAATGCTTGAAACAATGCGTGAAGTAAGCGAATCAACACCAGTGTTGTAGTGATTAGCTTCTATATTTGCAGTAGAAAATGATTTTTTACGTACAAAAATAACAGCGCTGACAGTTTCACCTTTATCGTTAAACCACGATATTTCTCGTTGTTCAGGATTAACGGGAGAAAATGAGCCAGATTGGATTAGGCTAGCAACACTTAATTTCATAGTATTTCCTTGGTGTATAAAAATGCCCAAAGGGAAACCAATGGGCTATTTAGCATAAGTTTATGTTTTAGGTACCAAGATTGGGTCACCGGAAACTTGAATGCCTACCGTTGATTTAACAACGTCGTTTTGTGTAAAGCCAAATGGGTAAGCAGTCATAAAGCCTTCGAACGTTATCCATGTTCTGGTTGGTGGTAACACAAAATCATCGGCTAAGAATGTTGGCGGCGTACCAACTGCATCAGACCAACCAAGTGCCCACTTAAGTGTGATACCCGCTGTTTTTAATTGGTGCAAACGTAAGTGACTAGGGTTTTTGGGATCAACGTTAATGCCAAACGTTGCCGCACCTGGTGATTTGAGACCTGATACGAACTCACGCGCCAATGCTTCTAATGGGGTGGTTTCGATTGAATCAACGGCACTATCAATACCATCGATACTCGTGACGGCAGTGATGACTAATACGGAATTATCTTCCGGATCGATTGCATAGAGCTGGGTGCCCTGTGTTTTCATACTCATGTGTTTTGCTCCTAACAATAAACCTTGCGGCAGATACAAAAAAGCCCCTACGGTTGCAGAGGCTTAGGGGTAAATAAAGGGCTAATTTTATTAGCGGTTAACTATCCAGTCCACATCAAAACTATGGCGATAATGCCCAGTTTGTTCGTCTCGACTATCACCGTTAAAGTTTGTTGTGTAAGCATCTAATTCAATAGCTGTTCGAATTGCATCACCCACATTTGATGCTGATGAACCTGATATAGCATACACATCAACTTGCAAACTGAACGTGTCTGTATCTGGTCCTCCTGATACGTAGTTTTCAGGACTACCACCAATGACTTGCCAAACCGCATAAGGTTTGGCCACATCTTGTGGCGCTTGACCAAATGGATACAGCCGTGTGGGAGTGCTACCTAATAGTTGCGTAACAACGGTATTTGCTACACATACAGAAAATATCGGTACCATACTCATGACAATGCCTTATCAAGTTCTTTGTTGAACTCGTTGATAAACTTATCTGTTACTTGGTTAACGTTGTTAGCCAGAGCTGGGCGCAGGTATGGTTGAGCAGCAGCTCGTTCGGTACCGAGTTCAACTAAGTGCCAGTGCGGAGTATTACCTTTAGCACCTTGGTCAGTATTTGGCGTAGGAATACGGCCGCGATTAGTGGCGACACCAACACGATACATAATCACCCCTTTTTGACGATAAAGTTTGCTGGCAAACTGCAAGGTGACGTTATCACGGATACGTCGACCCGTTTTGGGGTCATCAACTGCGAGTGCGTTTTGTTGAGCAGCTTTTTTTACAATACCAGCCGCTTTGCGCAATGCGGTGCGGGTGCCAGTATCATTAACGGTTTGGCTGACCTTATTCATTTTTGCTTTGACGTCTTTTACGCCAAGCAAACTAAACTCAAACGATGCTGACATATTAATAACCTTAGTTCACACCATCTTTGCAACGGAGTCGCCACTCTTGACGCCCTGTTAAATCGGTTTCAATTGAATGGATGTCATATACCCTACCATCCCACAATATGCGGCACTGATAAAATAGACTGATATCGACTGGAAACCAGCGGATGTTAATTCTTGCAGTTGTTTCGGATTGCTTGGCATCGGCAGCAATAAATTCACGACCAGCACCGGTTAACACTTCAGCTGGCACGCTATTGAGTGGCTTTAGGCCAAGATAAAGCGTTTGCCATCCTGCAATTTCTTCGCCTGTTTGCGGATCTTGTGTTTTTTCAGGCTGTTGTATATGAATGCGATGGCGTAGTCGATGAGATAACATTAAATACCCCAGCCTATTCGATATGGCGTTAATTTTATTTCAGCAGCAAGACGTAATTTTGGCACATCATCTGGAGCAGCTTGATAGTTTGCTTGTAGCAATATCATCACTCCCATTGTCACGCTGGGTGGCAGCTTGCCCGTTGCTTCAACAACCAAAATAGACAGGGATTCCCTTCCCAAGAATTGGCAGGCTTCATCTTCAGCGGCATCGAGCAAAAGTTGTAGCTTGTCATCATCTTCATCATGAATGACATCGAGGTACGGCTTTGCTTGGATTAATGTTATAAGGCCCACTGATGACTCCTACTCACTATTTTTTATGCTTTAGTCTTTTTGCTGGTATCAGCTTTAGCCTTTAATGCTGCTTCTTCATCAGCCTTAGCCTTTAACGCATCCTCTTCGTCAGACTTAGCCTTTATTGCTGCTTCTTCATCAGCTTTAGCCTTTAACGCAGACTCTTCGTCAGCCTTAGCCTTTAAAGCAGCTTCATCGTCTGGGGCATGATCTACCATTCCAAGCGCTTTTAGTTCATTGAAGTTGTGCTGTTCAACCTCAAATGGTTTTGATTGTTTTGTTTTCACTTCTTTTACGAAATAAAACGATTTAAGTGCAATAGCCATAACAATAGCCATGGGAGTTCTCCTATAAAAAACAATAAAGGCTGAACATTGTCAGCCTTTAATTGATTTACTTATCAGTTAAGTGATTTGATTACTTTGGGCATATTCACTTATACGAAGGTAAAGTCACCCGTTACAAATGCTTCTGGACGATATACCGCTAACGCTAATCGCTCTTCTGCACGAATACTGACCATATTGTTTTCAAAGTCTTTGTCGTTCTCGGTTGAGATTAAGACTTCAATATCCATGCGGTCATAAATTTGTGCACCCATTTGAAATGCACCCACTAAGAACTCGTTTTGAACAATAGACTGAGTTTCAACCACTGGACGGTTCCAAAGCGTTGGTGAGGTTTGGCCTTGTGGCTTGCCGATTAAGTAATTTTTATTACTGTCTTTAAGCATTTCAATAACAGCCCAATCAATTGGGTTGAGCACAATACCGTCTGCCGCATACTCAGCTAATGCTGCTTGCAGTAATGCAAGACGAATACGGTCAATATGCTGCTCAGTATCGACGTTTGCACCAGTTGGCTTAACGTAAGTACTAGCCTGCGGGATAATGCCGTGTAAGTTTGCACCGGTGTTATTGCCATAAAGTAGTTGTAACTCTTCTTTAAGCATTAACCCGTATTTTGCACGAGCATTGATAAAGCTTTGTAATTGTTTTGCATCGTCTAATATTTGACGACTGCCTTTAAACATATGAGCAATAGTGCGAACGGCATTGTTAACTAAACCAAAAGTGATGTCTGAATAGGGTTTACCGGTGTTTTCTGCTACGGGCGCAGCATTGTTAGTAAAGCCTGTTTCTTTGACGTATTCAACGCTGTTACTTTCTGTTTCACCTGGTGCAATTAAGTCACGAATAGTTAAGCGGCGCTCTGGGCCAGCCACAATACCAGCCATACGATCTGGTCGAACTAATGCGCCACCTGAACCACCTGCAGAGGTAATAGCAGAACGTGGCATACCAACACGACGACTACCACGGAATGAGCTATTAACACCGTCCATCTCTTTGTCGTTAGCTACCCGCTCGCCAATTGACATTTCGTGCTCTTCTTCGCGACTTTCAGGACCTTTTAACAGTTTTTGTTCTGCTTCTTGTAAGCGAGATTGTAAGGCCCCCTGCTCTAACAGCAGCTTATCGACTTTATCACGCGTTTCAGCATGCATTTCACCAGAAGCCTTGATCTGCTTGTTGGTTTCTTCTGCTGCTGATTTAATTTGATCACCAATCTTGGTCAGATTAGTGCCTAGTTCTTCAACTTGTTTTTCAAAATTTGGGTTCGGCATTGTCGCCTCCAGTTATTTAATTAAGATAGTTTTTGACGCGCTAATTAACGCGCTTAGATCAGGGGCGACAGCGTTTTGCGTATCGGACACATCAGCACCTGGCATGATGCCGCCAACAGCGCTCGGCGTGCTGGACTTTAAATCTTGTAATAGTTGGCGGCGCTCACTGCGCGGAACGCCTGCTTTTGCCATGGCCGCATCCACTTTACGGAGCGAGTTTGCATTGGCGTTGTCGGTAGTCTCGCCAATTTCATCGGTAGATAACGTGCCTGATGCAAAACCTAACTCGACGGCTTTTTTGCCACGAATAAAGGTTTCTTCATCCATCATTTTGGTAATGGCTTTTTCGCTCTGGTCACTACCGTCTACATATAAATCGACCATGGCAGCATCAAACTCCTCCATATCATCAGCAACGTTTCTTAATGCATGGCGGTTGCCGACGGTGTACACCCAACAGTTGTGGATCATCAGGAAGGCTGAGCTGGCGACAAAACGCGCATCATCAGCACCAGCCATGTAAATGACGGATGCGGCAGAAGCAGCAAGGCCAAGCACTTTAGTGGTCACTTTGCCTTTGTGCTCAAGCAAGCGGTTATAAATGGCGATACCTTCGAACATATCGCCACCGGGAGAATTGATGTAGACGGTCACATCTTTATCTGCGCCGATACTGCGTAGCGCAGCATCGATACGCTTCAGTGTGACGCCTTCTCCATACCAGTCCTCGCCAATGATGCCGTAAACCGTAATGGTAGATTCAGTGTTTTCAACCGCGGCCTGAATCGCTGGGTTCCACAGCTCTTGCGCGCGCGGAGAAATATCGCAGCGCACTCCGCTCTGCGAGAAGCTTTTTGGAAATGGCATGGTTTACCCCTAGTTGTCTTGATTAAGCCAGCTATTTAATGCGGCTTGTACTTTTGCAGATTCAGATTGAGCACCCAGCTGATCAATGGGGGCTAAGTTGGTTTGAACAGTTAACACATTGGCATTGCCGCCACGGCGCGGTAAGTTTTCTTTAACGCGGCAATCGTCACGGGTGTAAATACCGTTTTGAGTCATTTTGCTGTAGAACTCTGCTCGTGATGCGCTATCGCCACGAAGCAGGGCTTCAAGGTTATATTGAGCGTACTGAGTTTGACGCTGTGCTGGAGTGAGCAAGTTGATGCTAATTGACTGCTCAATGCGGCGGATCCAAGACGATAACGTCAAGGTGACAAAGCCGATCATCTTTTGCTCTAACCCTGTGCCCCAATTGCTATCTTTACCACCAAAACCAATTAATGAAGGGTCCACTAAAAACCAGCGGCAGATTTCTTCTACGCTGTAGTTTCGCGACTCGAGTAACTGGGCATCAATCGGGTTGATGCCAATCAACTCAGGGGTAACACCTTGCTCAAGTACGGGGGATTTACCCGCGTTCATTGCGCCAGTGATGGTTTTTACATACTCACGAAATTCTGCGCGCTGATCAGGTTTTAATATGCGATCTACCTTGAAGGCGACTGTTTTTGTCATACCATTTTTAAAGGTATTGGCGCTAACATCTTCGGCTGACATAGCGCCACCAAATACATTGGCACCATAGGAAATAGTCGATAAGCCAATCAAACCATCCAGCGAGAATGCGGGAATGTGCATCATGTTTTGCTTTTCGATTTGGCGCTTTTTACCCTTTCGAGGCGTGTACCAATACACTAGGCTGCCGTTGTCGGCGAGATCGATATCCATGCGGTGTGGCATAAGGAAATCGAGTGCGATAATGTCGGCACCTGAACGGTGGATCTCAATGAATGCATTACCCTTTAGCAGCAATGAGGCAATGACGGCCTCCCAAAACTGCATTGCTGTCATGTCAGCATTTGGCTTAAGACTTAATACATTTGATAGGCTGCTTTGAACCTGTACTCTGCCGCCATCACTTTGGCGCTCGTATAACCCCAATGGCAGCATTGCAACGGTTTCAGCAATGCGGCGAACACAGGCCCAAACAGCTGCAAGCTGCATAGCGGTATTCACATTAACCGTTTTGCCGCTTTTTGAGGTTGCCATTAATTGCGACCAAAAATCACCGTCTGTGAGTCTTAAGGTTTTACCCATAAAACTATCTAACGATGCAAATGGCTGGTTCGCGGCCTTGGCTATAATACTTGTTAGTGAATTTGATGGTTTCACGCTGTCATTCCTTTACGTAAAAATGAAGCGCCAGCAAATGAAAATACCGAGGCCGCCACTAAAGACCAACCAAGACCGAATAATATGTAAACGCCAGCAACGGCCAGTAATGAACCAGAAAGCGCCAATAAAATGAATAGTGCGAGTGGTAAGGTCATTAGTAAATTGGGTCCCGTATTGCTTCTAACCAATCTTCATCGTCATCAATGCCTTCAGACTCTAAAGCGGTTCCCACAGCCATTGCAGCGGCAACCACACCATCGATGCGACCGGTTGATTTTTTCTTGGTGAATATTCGATTGTCTTTGGCATCCGCTTCAAGCACTGCGCTTGCTGCATTCCACCTAAGACAAGGATTGATTTTTATTTTGATTTCTTTATCGGTGATCAGCTTTTCAAATAGTTCGATTGACCGCGGCATCCAAAGGTTTGATTCAGATGCTTTGTAGTAACCTTGCCCGTGTTTAACCAATGGGATATAGACGTTTGCTTCAACCAATACAGGCTCGAGGTAATTAATGCGGTATTGGTCGAAACCAATGCATTTAATGTCGAACTGTGCGGATAAATCGGCTATTCGCTCAGCAACAAAGCTGTAATCTACTGCATGACCCGGTGGCGCATGGATGAAACCTTGTTTTTCCCATAATGAATACGGCACGTTGTCGGTGCGTTCGCGGTCTAAAAGCGTATCTTTTGGTGTCCAAAACTCTACTAACAAGGTTTTAACCCGTGGAAAGTAAAGCCCTAGTGCGGTTAAATCCCTGGTACCCGATAAATCTAAGCCGCCGTAACACTCTTCACCGGCGAGTTCGTTAATATCGATGTCATCTTCGCAGTCTGTCCACGTATCTGACGATAACCAAGGTGATGCAGAATCAACCCACTGACAAAAGTTAAGCCGGCGAACAATACTTTCTTTGGCTGGCATGCCTTTAGCTTGAGTAACTTGCTCTCTCAAGTATTTATGATTGAATGTATGCCCAAGTGATGGGTTAGCCTTTGGCCAACAGCTCTCATCATTTATGGGGTCGTCGCCTTCATCTAACGAGCAGATAAAAGCGAAGAAGGAATCATCTTCTTTGGTACCAGCACAAATTGATTTACCGTATTCATGATATGAGTAACAAACGCTGGTACGGTCATGGCCTGAGTTGGTGATCATGAAGATCAACGCTTGTTTGCGGCCTTTGGTACCGGCTCGCATCATTTCTACAACGTTGTTGTTTTTGTGTTCGTGCACTTCGTCAATCAGGGCCATGTGTGGCCGCGGACCAGATTGACCGTTATCTGAACTAATCGGTCTAAAAAAAGAGTTTTTAGCGATATACGCTAGGTTCCAAACACTTTGCCCTGTACCTGACTTTTTAAGTCTTGAGCTTAATTGAGGCGATTGATTGACCATTGAAACCGCATCGCGGAACAAAATCATAGCTTGGTCTTTTTTGGTCGCAGCGGCATAAACCTCTGCTGACGCCTCTTTATCAGCGACTAACCCATACAGCCCAATACCCGCTGCAAGTGGAGATTTACCGGAGCCTTTACCACTTTCGACATAACACATACGAAAACGACGCGTGTGATCTTCAGCTTTCCACCCAAACAATGAACCAACGATAAATGCTTGCCAGTCGAGCAGCTGAAACGGTTTCCCTTCGTGATCACCACCACTTAATCGTAATACTTTTGGGAAGAATGATATCGCACGATTTGCTGCTTCTAAGTCAAAATAAAGACCACGTTCGTGGCCTGTTTCTAAATCTTTTAGGTGCCGTTTGCAGGCGTTGCGAATGTCTGGTCCCGCTAAAAACTCACCTGATACCACTTCCTTTGCCCAGCGTGTAACATGGTCTTGATGTTTATCCGAAGAACTCGTCGATTTCTTCTTTTTCCTTACTACCATCAGTTACCTGTACTTTGCTTCTTGCGGAAGGGGTTAATCCAAATTCAACGAGATAGCCTTTAAAGCGCCGATCGGCATCTGCTAGCATTTGTACTGCAGGATTCGCTTTCATTAACATTTGCTCGACTTGGGTAAACTCTTTAGTTTCTTCATCGACGTTTTCACCAATGATTTTTACGCTTTGATATGTTCTGCCGTTTTTCTTGATTTCATCCCTTAATTCAAGAATTTCGGCGTAGACATCACATAAACGCTCAAGTGCCATACCATCGGCTAAGGTAAGAACGCCCATATCTTTAAGTAGTTTGGTCAGCTTTTTCCAAGCTGCTTTTGCGCGTGGGCTTAAATGAGATGGCATTCTAGGAATACCAGGCGCTAATTTGGGCTCTTTTTTATTAAGTGCACGTTTGCCCGGGTTACCAGTGACTAGCTTGAGCGCGGTGGGTGTAGCTTTTCTGCCAGCCGCCACTTTAACCTCGCTTATTTATTCCAATGATGATTAGGATCTGTTGGTTTGCCGTTTTCATCAGCGCCAAGCCTAACGCCTCGGTTCTCCATTATTTTCTTAGTGCTATCATGACAAGGTTTACAAAGGGGTTGCCAGTTATCGGTATCCCAAAACAGGGCTTGATTGCCTTGATGCGGTTTAATATGGTCAACAACGGATGCCGCTACAATTTTGTTTTCCTGTTCACAGAAACAACAAAGTGGATTGCGCTTTAAAAATGTTTCTCTGGCCTTCTGCCATTTGCCACCATATCCACGCTCTGCCGTTTTACGTTTGTCATCACGCCAGCTAATGTCTTTACTCATAGTTCATCTGGTTGATCTAAATAGTTTGGTGTTGCTGCTTGTTCAGAATCAGCAGCCATAAGTTGATCCATAATATCTAGATTACTATTAACCAATTGGCTAATAGCCGTTGTTTGCTGATTAAGCGCTTCAGTTTGGGCTTTCAACGCATCTATCAAGGCATCTATTTTACTCATCACTACACCCTAATTTAGATGTGGCTTTTAACGCTGCCATTCTAGCTTTATGATATTCAAGATCGCGTATCTCTGATGACTGAGTTCGGCGGTATTGAACAATAAAGAGGGCTATTGTTGATGCAATACCGAGCAATAGCGCAATATTACTTAACGATAAGAAACCGCCTATCGCAGTCGAAATAGAAGCAATATAGCTCCCAGTTTGAACAGTTTTATCCATAATTGGCGTCGTCATAGTTTTGTTAATCATATTTTCGCCTCCGATCACTCGGTAGACAGCTTTGATTTCTGATCACGGATCCAGTTATCTAACGTGACCCAATCAAGGTCACAGAGTGATATAACTTCAATTAGTGAGTTGGTGTAATTAGAAAGTTCTTGGTTTGTTTGGCTGGAGTACTCCGGAACCAAACATTTGCTTATCAGTTCCGCTGGAGGGAACACATAGACTGTCTTTGTTACGGTAACGGTTCGCACATTTGGCGGAATGCTCGAGCACCCGACTAATATCATTTGGGATATTAGCAGCACCCCAAGAAATCGTTTTTTCATCAGTTGTCCCGTCAAAAATCTGTAGCAGCTTTTTATTGCTGACGGCAAAATCCTTTTTTATTTCAGCTCGATTTAACTCGCGTTCGCTAAATGTCTTAGCCAGCAATGTCAAACTTTCTCGCAACTTAATCTTATCTAATTCAGCGACTTCCAACTCATTTGTGATAGAAGTCAAATCCCTTTCTAAGTATTCCCGGTTTTGCTCTGAAGTAGCCAGATCGCTCTTTAGTAGTGCTATTTGCCCCTGATTTACTTTAAAAAGCGCCATTAAACCGATGGTTAAGATAATCAGTAAACTGATAACTAACGTAATGATTTTATTCTTTAATGTGCTGAACATTTAGGTGATTCCCTCGCTCCAGAAAAAAAGGTCTCATTTCGCGGTTCTGTATAAACATGGGAGCGAACGGTCAGGGAACTGACGTGCCACAGGTTTCGACCCGCCCTACCCCCTGATGCAATGCCGCAACCGAGTTGCAGGGATTGATTTCAGGAGTTTTATTCAGTGATTTGATTGCTGACATCAAGATTTAAAACCCTTCTATAATCGATTGCTATTGCGTTGAGTTGGAAGTTGATCGGGTGATAGTTATCTTTGTGAATCAATGCATCGTTGATGTCGGTCTTGTGCTCGAGTCCAAACGCCGTAACATCTTTTGTTGCCAGGCGTTGAGCAATCATACCCAGCAACGGTTCGATACTGAGGTAGCAATAAAGCATCACATGCCTGGACATATTCGCCATCATTCAAATGAGTTCGCATGGGTGACTTCATCCATCGGCCAATGCCGTATTGATACACCCAATCGATATACAGATCATATTCAGACTGAGTTAATTCAACACCAGATAAGCTCTTACGAAATCGTTGCTCATTAACTGATATGTGAGCCTGAGCTGTCTGCAGTCCTTTGATTGGTGTAATGGTTTCACCCAGCTTTACTTGGCTACCATCAGGATGATAAGTAGAACCAAAGCCGACTGTAGGTCGATCACCTTGAACGGGAACGGTTGCAGTCGGAGAGAAACCTTCTGACACAATAAGAGTAATAAATGCAGCAGCTGATAGACTAAGACCAGCAACTAATGTTCTGTTACGCATCTTCACCACTCCCGATATTTGCTGACGTTGAAAACAAAAAGCCCCAGCAGATGCTGAGGCTTGAAAGTATTTAGTAGTTAATCGCTGACTGATTCATTAACGGGGCGCGAACCCGACCTGCGTCAT
>NZ_JACJFI010000007.1 GCF_014164505.1 Shewanella sp. SG41-4
GATGAGGCTTTTTTGTTGAATGTGGCGGAGGGATAGGGATTTGAACCCTAGAACGGGATAAACCGTTGCCGGTTTTCAAGACCGGTGCATTCGACCACTCTGCCATCCCTCCGAACGCGGTGAATAATAAGGGTATTGGCGAAAATGTAAAGCCTTGATGTGTTCAATGGCACAACAAATGTGCAAAATGACACAAAAAGGCTCGCGTTTGCACAATATTTACCCTTTTTAGTCTTTAAAACGCTTTGATTGCAAGCTTGCCTCTCTTGTTGGCGAGCACTAACAAGAGAGGTTTTTATCACAGCAATAAGACTTAGTGCACTAAACCACGACGCTTTAATAGTGCGTCAGTAGATGGTTTTTTACCGGCAAAGTCGATGTAGCTTTGCATTAGATCCTGGCTGTTACCTTTTGACAATACGGTGTCGCGGTATTTTTGACCGTTCTCTTGGGTTAATCCGCCGTGCGCCATCATGTGTGCAAAAGCATCTGCTGCAAATACTTCGGTCCAAAGGTAAGCGTAGTAACCCGCAGAGTAACCGCCGCCGAAGCTGTGGCTAAAGTAGGTGGTTTTATAACGCGGTGCGATTGGGCTGTAGTCTAAACCGTGTTTTGCTAGTGCTTGTTTTTCAAAGGTAGCAACATCGGCAATTTCAGTGCCAGCAGGAATTGAGTGCCATTCCATATCAAGCAATGCAGCCGCTAGGTATTCAACCGTGCCAAACCCTTGGTTAAAGGTGTGCGCTTTTAATACTTTAGCAAGTAATTCGGCAGGAATCGGCTCGCCTGTTTGGTAGTGCTTAGCGTAGTTTGCTAGCACGGCAGGGTCGATGCTCCAGTCTTCATTAGCTTGTGATGGAAACTCAACAAAATCACGTGCCGTTTTGGTACCAGCTAAGCTTGGGTAGTTAACTTGTGAGTATAAACCGTGAATAGCATGACCAAACTCGTGGAACAATGTACTTACTTCGTCAAACGTTAACAGGGTAGGTTGACCTTCAGCAGGCTTTGGTACGTTAAGCGCGTTATACACGACAGGCTTAGTATTTTGCAAGAATGATTGGCTAACAAATTCATCCATCCATGCTCCGCCACGCTTGCCTGGGCGTGCATACATATCTAGATAGAACAAGCCTAGCGAGCTGCCGTCTTTGTTAAAGATTTCATAAGCGGTAACGTCTTTGTGCCATACAGGTAAGTCGTTACGTGACTTGAAGGTGATACCATAAAGTTTTTCCATAGCGAAAAACAGGCCGTCAGTGAGTACGGTGTTCATTTCAAAGTAGGGTTTAACTTGGCTGTCGTCTAGGTCATATTTTGCCGCACGCACTTTTTCGGCATAGTAAGCCCAGTCCCATGCTTCAAGCGTAAAGTCTTTACCGTCTTTAACTATTTCAGCTTGAATATCTGCCGCTTCAATTTTGGCTTTAACTAATGCTTTAGGCGCTAAGTCATCCAAAATGCCATAAACCGCTTCTGGGTTTTGAGCCATTTGGTCGCCTGTAGAATAAGCTGCCCATGTTGGGTAGCCTAATAGTTTGGCTTTTTGTGCTCGCAGTTGGGCGATTTTGATATTAAGCGGGCTGTTTGTGTCCATTGCGCGATAAGCTGACGTTTCCCAAAGCTTTTTACGTAGGTCGCGATTTTTAAGGCTAGACAGTAGCGGTTGGGTTGTGGTGTTCACTAAGGTAATCATGTAACCGGTTTTGCCTGCTGCTTTTGCTGCAGCGGCTAATGATGCGATGTCATTGTCTGACAAGCCGTCTAGCATGGCTTTGTCTTCAACTACAATTACGTCGTCTTTAAATGATTTTAAAACGTTTTGTGAGAAGCTGGTTTCAAGTTTAGCCAGCTCTCCATTTAGCTCACGCATTTGGGCTTTGTCTTCTGTTGACAATTCAGCACCTGCGCGCACAAAGCGATCGTAATAAACGTCTACTAAACGTAAGTCTTCACCTGTTAATGTGGCTTTGTTTTTGTAAATAGCTTGAATACGAGCAAAAAGCTTTTCATCTAGATAAATGTTGTCCATGTGAGCAGTTAACTTAGGCACAACTTGCTCTTCGACACTAATGAAGTTGTCGTCTGAAATTAAGCCTGTAAGGTTAAAAAACACCCGTTGAGTGCGGTCTAATATCGCGCCAGTTTTTTCAAGTGCAACAACGGTGTTGTCGAATGTTGGTGCGTCAGCGTTGTTGGTAATGGCTGCGATTTCAGCTTTATGCTCTTTCATACCTTGTTCAAAGGCGGGTAAATAGTCTGCAGCGTTAAACTTGTCGAACTGCGGCGCCATGTATTGTAATGGGCTTGGGACTAACAGCGCGTTTTCGGCGGTTGCAGGTGCTTTGGTCGTTGTTGTAGGTGCTTCTGCTGTGGTTTTGCTTGCCATTGCGGTATCTGCTGTTTGTTCTGAACATGCACTAAGCATCAATGCCGCACTTACGGCAGTGGTAATAAGAGTTTTACGCATTAATATATCCTTGGGTCTTGGCCCTTTTAGGTGTTTTTATGCCTATTCAAAATGTGTTGTGCGGCTGAATAGTGACAATAAAAACATAAAGTAATAACCCCTTTACAATACCAAGCCTACGCCTTGCAGCAAAGGTTAATGGTATTAACTAAGATTAATTATTGTAACTAAAGTTGCCAATAGTGATGTTTGTTAGATTTTAAGGCTATCTGACCGCAATTGTAGTGGTAATTTGTGGATATTCGCGTAGCTTAATAGCAATAGAGAGTACGACGAGGGTGATAGATGAAAGCGGGTAAACACGATACAAAACTGCTCAAGCTCGCGATGGAGATTGGCATGGGATACGCGCAAAAGCGTGGTTTTGATGATTTTGGTAAAGGCATCTCGCCAAAAGATAAAGTGGAATGTATTTATCGATTACTGGTTCAAGACAATTTAATCCAACCCTTAGCCGAAGATAAAGACGATGGTCCGAATCGTAAGCATAAACTGATATTGTGGATTAGTAAGCAACTGCCTAAAGAACATGAGCTTTTGAACTAAGGTTACCAACCTACACCATAAATTAAGCCCAAATGAAATGGTATTTCATTTGGGCTTTTTAGCATTTAGATTAAGTGTGAATTGCTCATACTCACTGCCATTTTTTATTCGACTCGCTGTAATTCTAGCGCGACTCAATCTCAATAATTTTTAAGCGGATTAACTGCTTTTGCCATTGCTGCTTATTAACACCTTCTACCCAAATAGTGTCACTTTGGCGATGTTGACCATTACGCAGGTAAGTTTCTGGCATACGGAAAATAGCTTCCCAGGCTTCAATTTTTTCTGTTTTGAGCAATGCGCCGTTGTCATTGTAAAAACTCACCTCAACTTCAACAACCGTGACATGTTCGTTACTGGTGCTGTCAAAATCGAACACTAATCCGAGCTCATCGTCTTTCCATTTTGTGTCTGCAAGAGTGATTTTAATGCCGTCTTTAGCCGTGCTACCCAATAATTCTGGTTGTGCTAACGCCGCTGCAGTTAAGCGTGTGGTTGATACTTGAGTATTAACTGCAGGCGCAGCCGGCACGGTAATCTTTGGTGCGACAACAGGTGCTGTTACTGCAGCAACAGAAGCGGCAGTTGCAATTGCAGGCGGTGTTATTGCGTTGGCTTGCTTTGCGATGTCGGCTTTAGCCGCTTGCACTGGTTGGGTTACTGTTTCGGTAATAATGTATTCCCAAGTGAAATCGTCTTTTAGACGAACATTGGTGCCATTTTCTAAGGTGATAACAGCAATATCGGCAGCCATTGCTACTGGTGCAAGTAATAGAAGTAGAGCTGATGCAATCGCATTAAGTTTGGTTTTCATCTATTTATCCTGATTGAAAGTCTTTAACACTTTGGCTCATTCTACGTACTTTTATCGTTGAAATGGAAAAAAGTATTGTTGGGTATTTATATTTTGCTCCAGCATGTCATAGCGCCTTTTTTTATGCTTGTGTCGCGATTGATAGGTTTGTGTAAATTGATTTTAAAGTGTTAATTGTAGGTTAAAAATCATACTAATTTAAACGCTGTTTTTTGATGTCGATCAAATTTAAGTACCTCTTTGTGAGTAATATTGATCATGTTTCAACTAAATTGAGGACATGCGATGAAAACTTATTATTCAGTATTAATGTTATCTTCTGCTTTATTGCTAAGTGCTTGTGGTGGTAGCGATAGCACAACCGATGAAGGACAATTTTCTTTAGGAGTGTCTGATGCTCCTATGGCGGGAGTATCTCGGTTAGGGTTAGTGATGAATGAACTTGTTATGACGGACGCTAATGGAGAAATACACCGTTATAACTTACAACATAGGGAGTTTAATTTACTCGATTATCAGGGCATTAATAGGCATCTTGCCATTGATAATATCGATTTACCTGTTGGCCAATATCATAATGTCCACGTGACAATTGATCAGGGCGATGGTAATCAAGGTTGTTACGTTGAAGATGGCCAAGGCCGACATAGTTTGCAAGTTGAAAATGGTTACTTGCCAATAGATGATGTGCAGATTATTGCTAATCAGCACCGTGTAATGACATTGGAAATTAACTTGTACCAAGGTCTGCAAATGGAGCAAGAACAATACCAATTGCGTCATCGTGCAATGTGGTCAGTCGACAATAGTCAAATGGGACATTTAATTGGAGAAGTCGATCCGCAATGGGTTGCCAGTTGTGAAATGGACTATGCCGATCTCACTCCTATTGGAGGGGAATTTTATCATCTAGCCTATTTATATCCTGAAAGTGTCACCTCTCTTGAGCAAATGGCCGATATGGGGACAACTCCTCCAGACGGGCTAACGGCTCCGCTATCGGTGAGCCGATTATTACAAACTACAGAGGGTGATTGGTATTTCGCAATGGGTTATTTACCCGAAGGGAACTACCGCGTTGGTTATAGCTGTTTAGGTCATTTAGATGATCCAATCCTTGATGACATTAGCGCTGGACCATTTGTCATGTATAAAGATGCAGGCGCTATAACGATTGAAACTGGCCCTCTTGGTGGACAACAAACAGTGCATGAGTGTGGCGATGGCAATGGTGGGCATCATGGTGGTTAATGTTGAAGCCAATTGATCTTGCTATCATTTTATTAATGCTTTATCTGTGACGAAAAAAGAGGTTGCCCATTTTACTTGCTCAATCAACTAAGTCAGTAAGACATCAATCAATGATGTTTTACTGACTCTAGCGGCGTTGTTTTCCTATGTTCATACTCATTGTGTCGCGCTAGATAATGGTTTTAGCGCGCCATAACCTCAGTTGTCTCTGTCAAAATAATCCAATAAAAACCAATCAATATTAGCGATTGCTGAAGGTGATGTGGCTCATAAAATCTAACATTGGTGCTAGAAACGGGTTTTGATTTACAGAGTAAAGAGTAAACTCATCTTTAACATGTAAAATTTATACATGAATAATATTTGAGGAGTAGAGTTATGTTTTGTGTGCAATGTGAGCAAACCATTAGAACACCAGAAGGCAATGGCTGTAGTTACTCGCAAGGTATGTGCGGCAAGTTAGCGTCGACGTCTGATATTCAAGATTTATTAATTTATATGCTGCAAGGTGTTTCTGCTTACGCAGTTAAAGCCCGTGAGTTTGGCATTGTAGACAACGAAATTGATGTATTTGTCCCTAAGGCCTTTTTTGCCACACTGACTAACGTAAACTTTGATGATGACCGTTTAATTGATTATGCCTATCAGGCTCAAACGTATCGTGACCAATTAAAAGCGGCTTATATTGCTGCGTGTAAAGGCAAGGGCGTAGAGCCAGAAATGGTTAGCGCACAAGGCGAGCTATTGCTCGGCACTTCAAAGCCTGAAATTTTAGCCCAAGCACCCATTGCACTGCCTAATCGCGGTGATGTACATGAAGATATTCTTGGCTTACGTTTATTATGTTTATACGGTTTAAAAGGTGCTGCTGCTTATATGGAGCATGCTCGCGTATTAGATCAAACAGACGTTGATGTGGCCGCCGAGTTCCATAAAATTATGGCATTTTTAGGCGAAGACTCTGTTGATGCTGACAAGTTATTTGCAACAGCAATGGAAATTGGCCAATTAAACTATCGCATTATGGCGATGTTAGATTTAGGCGAAACCACCTCATTTGGCCACCCAGAACCGACTCAAGTGAATACCAAGTCGGTAAAAGGTAAAGCGATTTTAGTGTCTGGCCACGACATGAAAGATTTAGAGCTTATTCTTGAGCAAACCGCAGGCAAGGGCATTAATGTCTTTACTCACGGCGAAATGTTACCAGCACTTGCTTACCCAGCCTTTAAAAAATACGCGCATTTAGTCGGTAACTACGGCGGTGCTTGGCAGAATCAGCAAAAAGAATTTGCCACTTTCCCTGGCGCAGTGGTGATGACCTCAAACTGTATTATCGACCCTACAGTGGGTGAATACTCTGACCGTATTTATACTCGCAGTATTGTCGGTTGGCCTGGTGTGACTCATGTTGAAGGTGATGACTTTAGCGAAGTAATTAACAAAGCGTTAGCGCTTGAAGGCTTTGCTTACGATGAAATCCCACACATGATCACCATCGGTTTTGCCCGCAATGCGTTAATGGCGGCGGCACCAACAGTGGTTGAAAACGTTAAGAATGGTTCTATTAAGCACTTCTTCTTAATTGGTGGTTGTGATGGTGACAAATTAGAGCGCAATTACTTCACTGACTTAGCTAAGTCTGTACCTGATGATTCAATTATTTTGACCTTAGGTTGTGGTAAGTACAAATTCAATAAATTGGAATTTGGCGACATTAACGGTGTGCCACGCTTGTTAGATATTGGCCAGTGTAATGATGCTTATTCGGCTATTCAGTTAGCGTTAGCGTTAAAGGACATTTTCGAATGCGATCTTAACGACTTACCGTTAAGTATTGTGTTGTCGTGGTTTGAGCAAAAAGCGATTGTCGTGTTGTTAACCTTGCTGTCTCTAGGGGTGAAAAACATTCGTACTGGCCCGAGTGCACCAGGGTTCTTAACTGAAAATTTAGCCAATATCCTTGAGCAACAATTTGGTTTACGTACCACTACCGATGTTGAATCAGACTTAAAAGCGATGATCAAAGTAGCGTAATCCTGTCATAACAATAGTGCATTTAAGCAAAGCTTATTTGCACGATTGCGATTAAAAGCGATATGAGATTTTCATATCGCTATCGTGTTTTTTACTGCGTTAAAGGTATTAAAATGAGTAGTACTCCCTCAGTTGGTTTTTCATTTTCACAAGCGCTTTCTGCCCAAGCGGCAAAAAAGGTGACTCCTGTTATCGAGGCCCCCGTTATCGAGACTCCGCCTACGGCTCAACCAGCTGTATTGACAGGCTCGAAAGCACTTTTGGCTGCTGATAACTGGCAACGAGGTGAGGTGCAACTGCGCTGTGTTGAAAAATGGAATGAAACCCATGATGTGGTGAGTTTTCGATTTCAAGGACTTGAACCGGTTAAGTTTAATTTTAAACCGGGACAGTTTATTACCTTTAAACTAAATATTAATGGCGACAAGGTTTACCGCAGTTACACTATTTCATCGTCACCTTCACGACCATTTTCGTTAGTGGTCACGGTAAAAAAAATCGCTGGTGGTTTGGTGTCTAATTACTTAACTGAGTCGCTCAATGTTGGCGATGACGTGACGGTTACTGGCCCTGATGGAATATTTAACTTGATCGACATTGAGGCCGATAAGTACTTATTGTTAAGTGCCGGTTGTGGTGTGACGCCAATGCATTCTATGTCGCGCTGGTTGTGCGATACCACTACCGACAGTGATATTGCCTTTGTACACAGTGCCAAAACGGTTAATGACATTATGTTTGCGGATTCGATGGCGTCAATGGCATCACGAAGCCCGAGTTTTAATCTTAATTATGTACTTGAGTCAGACAGTAATAAGCAAGATTTAACCGATAAACATACTTCTACAGGTTGCGAAGGTGGCCGCTTGAGTTTAGAAACCTTAGTCAAGTTAGTACCAGATTATCAACAGCGTACCGTATTTGTGTGTGGACCAGAACCCTACATGGCTGCGGTAAAATTAATGCTTGAAGCTGCTGAATTTGATATGAGTCAGTTCAACCAAGAAAGCTTTGGTGCAAGTAGTGCCATGGGGTTGAAAGCTGCGTTAGACAGTAATCCATCAACAGAACGGTTTATGCTGAGCATTGGCGATAAGCAGGTTCAGTTAACGGGTGATCAAAGCTTACTTGATGGCATTGAGTCGGCAAAGTTACCGATGATTGCTGCATGTCGTTCTGGCGTATGCGGTGCGTGTAAGTGTCAGGTTGTTTCAGGCACTACAGTGTCGTCTAGCAAAATGGCGTTAACTGCTGACGAAATAGCAGCAGGCTTTGTGTTGGCTTGTTCAACTAAAATAACCTCGAATGTACGCTTACAAATGTGATCGGTTTTACCGCAGTTTATAGACGCTGACCTTGTATCGGTCGGCTCATGCGCTATTAGTTTATAGCGATACTATTGCAGTCGATTAAATTTGCGTTGCCATTGAAGGAATTAAATATTTTTGGGCAAAATCATTGGCATTTACAGGTTTCCCAAAATGATAACCTTGCCATATGTTGGCACCTTGCTTTGCCACAAAATCGGCTTGAAATTGGTTTTCGACGCCTTCTGCTACCAACGATAATTGTAAATTATTTGCCATGGCGATAATGGTGTTAACTAACTGTCGGCTTTGTTCTGAAGTTTCAAGATTACGAATAAAACTGCGATCAATTTTAACCGAATTAAACGGGTAGTTTTGCAAATAACTGAGTGATGAATAGCCGGTACCAAAATCATCTAAAGACAACCGGATCCCATGATGGTGTAACTTATTTAATATTTCTTGGGCATGTGTAGCATCGTGTATAAACGCATTCTCTGTTAGTTCTATTTCAAGTAAGTTGCCAGGTATTTTATATAACTCAAGCAGTTGCACAATCTTATCTATCAAGTAACTATCTTTGAGCTGTACAGGAGAAATATTAATCGCTAGGTAAAAGTCTCGGTTATATAATTCGCGCCAGTAAGCTAATTGTTTCAACGCATTTCTCAACACAAAATAACCGATTTCAATGATCTGTCCAGATTGTTCAGCATTTTCAATAAAGTCGACCGGTGACACTTGGCCTAAAGTTGGGTTATACCACCTGATAAGTACTTCGGCACCAATAACATTTTGGCTTTGGGTGTCGACAAAAGGTTGGTAATTTAACGACAACTCATTGCGATTAAGCGCACCTCTTAATAATGACTCCATTTGTATACGATTAGATAGTTCGGATTCCATTTTGGGGTTAAAGAACTTATAGCCATTGTTATTACTTATTTCACAGTGTGAAAGTGCAGCGCTGGATTTTCTGGAGAGCTCCATAAAACAACTACCATCGTTAGGATAAAATGATACGCCTATTGCGGTGGTAATGGATGCTGGGAAGTCCTCAACATGGATAACTTGAGCAAAATGTTGACACAAACGACTGCAAAAAGCCGCCATCTTATCGACATATAGCTGTTTTTTGGTGGAGATGACGATGCAGAATGTGGTTTCACTGACAGTAGCAAGGTAGGCGTTATTAGTAATAAAGCGCTGTAGCTTCTGAGCCACTAAATTACGCACTTTTTCACTCACGTCATAACCTAAACCGTCTTGAATCACCTTTAAGTTTGTGATGCTGAAATGGACTACTGAAATACTGGTAAATTCATTTTTTGTCGTCAGTTGGTTAAACATAGTTTCGAGCTGGTTGAATTTGGGTAAACCAGTAGCAGTGTCGAAACGTTGCTGAATATCTAATAGTTTTTCCGCCGCAACTCGTGAGTCGATTTCTTGCATTAAATCGCTGTTAAGCTTCTCTAATTCTGATGTGCGCTGCGCAATATGAGTTTCTAATTGTAGGTTAACTTGTGATAATTTTTGTTTTTGATCTAACATTTCTAGATTACTTTCAATGTTTTGGCTAAAACATTCCAACAGCATAATAAGATCATCGGAGTAGTTATTTGATTTTTTGTCTAGTATGCAAATGGTGCCAAAGGGCTCTCCATCAGGCCAATTAAGTGGTAAGCCATAATAAGAAACCATACCCACAGCAAGATCAGGGTTGTGACTCCAGCGAGGATCTTTTAGGGCATTTTCGACATGTAGTGCTGTTTGCTGCTCAATCACTGATTCACAATATAAACTATGTCCCAGCATGTCTTTCATCCCAGGCCCATATGGGCTGTCGGCATTATTGTTGGCGACAAACACTTCCATTTCATTAGTATGAAGTTTCATAATTAACGATGCAGGCACTTGAGCGACCTTAGCGATGAGGTCTACTGTAGTTTGCCAAGACATGAGCATTTCTGGTGGTATCGAAATCGTGTTGTTTTTCAACAGCGGGATTACCTCTTCTTTATAGTATTGCGACTCAATAAATAAACCTTAGTTCGATAGATATAACGATTATAAATACGCTTAATAGTCTATCGTTCTGTAAATTCGATTGTTATAGCTGATAATAGAAGTTTTAAAAACTAAGCCTATAAAAATAAACGAATTTTACTTATACGATGCAAGGCATGTTATGGGATCTGTAGAGGCTATGGAATGAAGGGGAAATACGGGCTGTGTAATTTCGAAAGCATCCGTGTCTTCGCTGCGTAACGGTTCTGGCTATGCTAAGCGCAGTGGAGGCTCTTCATCCATGAATCTCTTACATTTCTTACATACCATCATAAATATGTCATATAACGGTGTTGAGCATAAATGTTGTCTGAAGACTTAAATTTATGCGGTTGTTATTTACAAACTACTTAAATAACCTAGGTTATGCAAACATTAGTTAAATCGCTATCGGATGAAAAATATTCGTTTTGTGATGCAACTCACGTAAGAGGTTGAGTGTAAACAAACAGCTATGTGATTTTTCTTTCAAGTTAAACTGTATGAGTCTTTAATAAAATCTCATAACGATTGAAGCTAAATTCATTTTCTTGGTATTGAGAGTGAAGCGTCATGCCTAGTTTTGTGGCCACGTTTATCGAGCCGCTATTTATATCGACAACATTGGCATAGACGATGCCTAAATCCATCTGTTGTTTGGCATATTCGATACAGGCTTTGTTGGCTTCTGTGGCTAAACCAATACCCCAGTAGTCTGGGTGTAAGCGATAACCAATATCGACGGCATTAATACGTGTTTCATTTTTAAAACCGCAAAACCCAATAACAGTATTGGTCTCTTTCAGTACCACAGCCCAACGGCCAAAACCGTATTGCTGATATTCAGCTAACCAAATATTGGTAATGATATTTTCGGCATCGGTTAGTGTTGTGCACATTCCCGCATCACCAGTATAGAGGCTGACTTGTTTTGGGGTATTAAAGTGTAATACGGCTGGCGCGTCATCAAGAGTAAATTCTCGGATAATTAGCCTGGGTGTTTCAGTTATCACTTTCATTGGTTTCCCCCATTATTATTTTTATGACCGCAACGACTTAATCACTATGCCACAACTAACCTTATCCCTTAAGTGGCTTGAGGTTAGCTAAAACCCATTACAAAGTGGCTCAAGCTTGTGGTAGGTTAACATATTCAATTTCTCCGTTTAAGAAGAATAATATGACCTGCCTTCGTGTTGTTTACCCACTATTAGCGTTAGCGATTTCAGCTTCGTTGTTGTCTGTTAATGCTGGTGCAAGTGAACTCGACCAATCTGTGGTTCAAGCATTACCAAAGCTTGAGCAACTGTATATACACCTGCATCAACACCCTGAATTGTCATATCAAGAAAAAGCCACTAGCCAACGTATGGCGCAAGAACTCAAGCAATTAGGCTTTGAGGTTACGTCTAATTTTGGCGGTTATGGTGTGGTTGGTATTGTCAAAAACGGTAATGGACCCGTGGTGATGATCCGTGCAGATATCGATGGCTTACCCATTATTGAGCAAACGGGCAAAAAGTACGCCTCGACCGTAACAACCCTTAATGCAGACAACAGTCGCGTTGGGATTATGCATGGTTGCGGCCACGATATTCACATGACCAGTTTAATTGGCACCGCGCAGCAACTAATGCTCCACAAAGCCGACTGGCAAGGTACTTTGATGATGGTGGCTCAACCCGCAGAAGAAGTCGGTGGTGGCGCCAAAGCTATGCTCAAACAGGGTTTATTTAGCCATTTCCCTACACCAGACAGCATTATTGGTTTGCATGTGAGTGCGTCAATTCCTGCTGGCAAAGTCGGTACCGTAAGTGGTTATGCCTTGGCGAATGTTGATTCAGTTGATATTACCATTAAGGGTAAAGGTGGGCATGGCGCTTATCCGCACGCAACGATTGATCCTGTGGTACTTGCTGCGCGCACTGTACTTGCACTGCAAACCATTGTTAGCCGTGAAATATCGCCGTTAGAGCCTAATGTGGTCACTGTTGGGTCTATTCATGGTGGCTCAAAACACAATATTATTTCCGATGAAGTGAAGCTTCAGCTGACCTTGCGATCGTATAATCCTAAGGTTCGTGAGCAGCAAATAGCGGCGATTAAGCGTATTACTTCAGGTATCGCTATTAGTGCTGGCTTGCCAGATGACCTTATGCCAGTGGTGTATGTGCATGATGATGAAACCATTCCATCAACCTATAACGATCCCACGTTAGCCGCTAAGGTTAAAGCCAGTATTGAAGCCGAGTTAGGCAGTGATAATGTGCTGGTGGCACCACCGGTAATGGCTGGCGAAGATTTTGGTTTATATGGGCTCACTGCAGAGAAACGTCCTATTACTTTATTCTGGCTTGGCGGGGTAGAACCTAGCCAGTATCAAGCGAGTGTTGAGTCTGGCGATACCTTGCCGTCTTTGCATTCTAGTCAGTTTGCCCCAGATTATTCGTTAACTATCCGCACTGGGGTTAGGGCTATGACAAAATCCGCGATGGATTTATTTAATCAACCAGCAAAATAAACGCAAAGTATTAAAGGATAGGGTTTCATTCAACGATAAGCGTAATAGCCGCCTTCGGTACTATATAATATACTGACGGCTATTCTCATTTTTGGAACATGGGCAGTATATGATTATCTTTAGCACCAACCTTGGCGATTTTACCGTAGAGCTTGAAATGGAACGTGCGCCGGTTTCTTCAAAAAACTTTTTAAAATACTGCCAAGATGGTTTTTATGAAGGCACTATTTTTCATCGGGTTATTAAAGGTTTTATGGTGCAGGGTGGTGGCTTAACCGCCAAAATGAAAGAAAAGCCAACCCGTGACCCTATTGCCAATGAAGCCAATAAAGGGTTGAACAACGTGTTAGGTACTTTGGCGATGGCTCGAACAGATGCGCCGCATTCTGCTACTGGGCAATTTTTTATTAATGTCGCCGACAATGATTTTCTAGATCACGCTGCAATGACTAATGCGGGTTGGGGTTATGCAGTGTTTGCAAAAGTGACTGCCGGTATGGATGTTATTCAGCAAATGGAGCGAGTTAAAACAACGACGATGGCAGGCCATGAAGATGTACCGCGTGAGCCGATTATTGTTGAGAAAGTGACGATTGTTGACGAGAAGCCCGTCGCTTAAGTGCGCTGCACTATGTAAACACTCGCTATTAATCATTAGCGAGTAAGTAATAGCTATTAAGCACTAGCGATTAACTATTAGCTATTAGTACTAGCTTAAAACAACGCAATAAAAAAGGTTCGACATCACTGTCGAACCTTTTTTGATCGGTTGTTAAACCACAGTACTCACATTAAAGAGTGAAACGAATACCAATGGCAACGCCGTCATCTTCAGACACTTCCATTCTGGCTTGTTGTGCTTTGTCGGCACTGGTGAAATCGCTGTAATCACGGCGAGCTTCAACATATAAAACAGTATCTGGGTCAAATACATAATGTAAACCTACTACGAAAAACTGACGTTTGAATACGTCATCTGGATCGGTATTGTAGTTAGGTTGGATCACGTAGTTAGAGCCAGCATCAAGAATATTGTACGAAATAAAAGTACGAATATTATTATCGAACTTATATGAGAACAATGATTCAACACCCACAGCGTCGTTAATTAAACGACCGATATTGTCGGTGTCATGATTTTCGTTTTTGTTTACGTTGGCAGCAGCATAAAAACCATTCTGGTCAAAGTTACCCCAAGTGATACCCATACCGTAAATAAGATCAACAGCAGTGGATGAGCCACCGTTACCAAAGGTCACATCAAACTCACCACGGTTAACACCGGCAGTTAGTACCAGTTTATCAGTTGCTTGGTAAGTTACTGCGCCGCCATAGGTATAGTTATATTCAACTTGTTGTGCCGACGTTGAACTTGCTGCCCATAATTCTTCACAGGCATCTTGAGTAATATTTTCAACATCACAAGTATAGAAAGCACTGTTTTTAAGCTGGGCTTGCACGGCAAAACTTACGTCGCCAAAGCTGTTACGGTACTGAACTGTTTTGTCACCACGACCAACGCCGTTTACCGCGCCGTCATCTTTGTTATAAGTGTAAACACCGGCAGTGTTTCCGTCCCATACAAAGCCATAGTTTGTGCTGTAGACCACGTCATACCAAGCACCCCATTGCTTGCCAATGGTGATGCTACCGTATTTGTCATGCGATAAACCGGCATAACCAAGACGGTTATAGAAAAATTCTTCTTGAATTGATTCAAAGCGATTGTTGTAAACAATGTCTGTGCTACCTACCGGATTCACACCCCATTCAAGCAAGGCGTAAGCTTTCCAGTCATTTTGGAGTTGACGACTAAAACCAAAATTAATCCGTGAAGCACCGTTAACAACTTCTGTTTCACCTTGGGTATTGATCACGCGCGCATCAATAAATCCACCAATTTTAACCGCATTGACATCATCTTTATAAACTTCGATTGCCGACGCTGCAGGTGCGATAAGAATTGTTGAAATTAATGCTGCAATTAATGTTCTGTTCATTTTAGTCTCTTGTCTTGTTGTTTGAGTAAGCACAGCTTAGTCCGTTAATATTTCTTTCCATTGAGGCGACGGAGAGTATCAAACCTATGAGTGACTCATAAAGTGAAATATGCTCAAAAAAGGCGATATATCTCATAAAATTCGTTGTTCAATGACTTAGCAAAACTGAGTGTTAGTAATGAGTTGCGTGATAGTTAATAATTGTGAGTAAATGTTATTTGGTGGTTGCTTATGCACTTAATATGGTTTTTTATCTATTTTTTAAGGAGGGTGTTTTTTAAGCGTTTATTTGATGTAGATCGCGACTTTATTTCACCAATGGCATACGCTTAATTTAGCACTGTTATCGATTTTATCGGGGGCGACATTATGGACATGACTTTGCAATTTCACGGCGCAACTCAAGAGGTCACTGGATCTTGCCATTTACTTACAGTCAAAGGGCAGCAAGTGCTGCTTGATTGTGGATTAATTCAAGGGAGTAAAGCTGACGCGTTACGTAATCACGATCCTTTTCCATTCGACGCGGCACAAATCCATGCCGTGGTATTAAGCCATGCACACATTGATCATTCTGGCCGTCTGCCTTATTTGATAAACCAGGGGTTTACTGGACCCATTTATACTCAAAAAGCCACCGCAGAGTTATGCGATGTCATGTTGCGTGATGCCGCCATGCTGCAAGAAAGAGATACCGACAGGCAAAATAAAAAACGTGCAAAAAATGATTTAGAACTGCTAGAGCCGCTATTTACCGAGAAAGATGTTGATCAAGTGATGGCGCAGTTTGTGATGGTAGATTACGGTCAACGCGTACAGGTTTCCGATGCGGTAGAGGTTTGTTTATCTGATGCAGGACATATTTTAGGTTCTGCTGTGGTTGAGTTGTGGTTAGGCGATAAACCGGAACAGAAAAAACTGGTTTTTAGTGGTGATTTAGGTCGTGCAGGTATGCCCGTTTTGGATGATCCAACGTTTATTGAACAAGCTGATTTAGTGCTAATGGAAAGTACTTACGGTGATAGATTGCACCGCAGTTGGGAAGATACATTGGTTGAACTGAAATCAATTTTTAAACGAACAACTCGTGAAAGTAGAGGCAATATTTTGATCCCGGCATTTTCTGTTGGCCGATCTCAAGAGCTGCTTTATCTGTTCCATCTATATGCCAAAGAGTGGGACTTATCGCGTTGGCGTATTTGTTTAGACAGTCCAATGGCGATTAAAGCAACTGAGGTATATGTTAATAATTATCCGTTGATGGACGATGACTTTAAGCGTTTTACCCGCATGTCACCAGGCAACCATCCGTTGTTATCTAGTGCTGAATTTGTGTGTAGCACCGAAGAGTCGATAGAGCTGAACGATATTCATGAAGGGTTAATCATTATTGCAGGTAGTGGTATGTGTAATGGTGGCCGAATTCGTAATCATTTTGTGCATAATCTATGGCGTAAAGAAGTCGATATTATTATTTGTGGTTTTCAGGCAATGGGAACGCCAGGGCGAATACTAGTCGACGGCGCTGAAGAGCTGACGATTCATGGCCAAAGTATTAAAGTGGCTGCCAGTATTCATACTGTCGGTGGGTTATCAGCCCATGCCGACCAAGCTGAATTATTGTCTTGGTATCGTCATTTTGAGCAATCACCCGCGGTGATCTTGGTGCATGGTGAACTAGAAGCACAGCAAGTATTGATTGAAGCACTTAATCAAGACAGTGCCAATAAACCGAAAAATAGCGCGATTGCCCAACGAGGAGATTGCTTAGACTTAAACGCGTTACCTGAGTTTGTGTGGCTGAATACGGCGAGTGAATATAATGAGCTATCAGAAACGTGATTCGAGTGAGTGTGTTATTAAGTTAACGATTGCTTAGCCTGCGGGCTAAGCATCAATTTCGTGTTGCAGCTTTTCAATATCATCTAATATCCGCATAAATTTTTGGCCAAATTCAGTCACCTGGTATTCCACTCTTGGTGGAATTTCAGGGTAATTAATTTTATTCAAAATGCCAAATTCGATGTTTTTTTTCAAACATTGATTCAATACTTTGGTGCTGAGGCCTTCAACTGATTTTACCATTTCACCGGGACGGTTAATGTTATTGGCTAATAACTGATACACAGTTAGTGACCATTTGCAGCCGTAAATGGTTTCGACCATACGGGCACTTTTTTCTGGAGCAGACTTTCGCAGAAATAATTTTTCTTTTGTATTCATTAATATGTACCTAAAAGTGCCTATAGGACTTAATTGTACTTACTATTCAATCGGATAGTTTGCCAATAAGCTTAACACACTTACTCTTTTATTAGGTGTGTTCAAATGACGAATTCAACTCAAACAACAGCGCTGATTATTGGCGGCACAAGTGGTATCGGTTTTGAAACGGCGAAGCAACTCGTGTCTCAAGGTGTTGATATTATTATTGTTGGCAATAAAGCCGACAAACTCAATGTCGCAGTGGCACAACTGTCTTTACTTGGGAGTGTCAGTGGCGTTCAGGCCAATTTATACGACCAACAAGACCTGAGCCGTTTGATCAATATTATCGACTCCATGGATCATAAAATCGATCATCTAGTTAATGCTGCAGGTTATTTTAATCCTAAGCCGTTTTTAGACCATCAAGTGAGTGATTACGATATATACATGGAGCTGAACAAGGCCATTTTTGTGATTTCACAAGCGGTAGCCAGAAACATGATTAAACATCATGGCGGTAGCATAGTGAACATTGGTTCTATGTGGGCTAAACAAGCCATTAAAGCCACACCATCAAGTGCATATTCTATGGCTAAAGCGGGTTTACATGCATTAACTCAACACATGGCAATGGAGCTGGCGGACCATAACATTCGCGTTAATGCTGTATCACCAGCCGTTGTGAGTACGCCAATTTATCAAGCCTTTATTGAACCGCAAGATATGGCTGGTGTGCTTGATAGTTTTAATTCATTCCATCCAATTGGCCGAGTTGGAAGTCCAGCCGATGTAGCCAACAGCATTGTGTTTTTGTTATCAGAGCAAGCGGCTTGGGTGACAGGCGCGGTATGGGATGTTGATGGTGGCGTGATGGCTGGTCGTAACTAATTAATACCTTACAATTGGATTGCACACAGCCACTACCCGGTTAATGCAAAAAACTCTTTAGCAGGGGCTAATTAAGTAGCAAAGAGCTCATTAAGTTGGTGCCATAGGACTGCCGTATCTGTATCTGAGATATGGCAGTGTGGGGTGAGCTTTGTTGCCACGTCTTAGTGACTAATTTAGCCACTAGCTTAGTCACTAACTCATAAACCAACTTATACACTAAGGCATTAGATTAAATCACACTGAATAAGCGTTAATATTTCATTCTATAAATAGCTGTGACGCGTTAAGCTATAGATAAATAAGTGATGTGAGCGGCGTGATGAAGTTAGTAACAATTAATAAAAGCCAGTATCGTTCGGTTAACAATCAAGTACAGATAGGTTTAGTGGCAACACTGGCTATTTTGTCGGTGATATTTGGTCAGTTGATGATCTATTTTTTTGGCGTTAAGCCATTACCCGGTGCTGAGGCTACTGGCAATTTTCACCTTAATTTTACTGGGGTGATTTTGGCGTTAATGGTGTGCAGTTTATTAATACGTAACCTGCGTACCAAACCGAAATTTTATGAAGTGTATTATGTGTGGCAACTGAAGCAGTTGCAGAACAAAATTTACCGCAAGCTGAAATCAGTTCAACAAGCCGCCAAAGACAATAACCGTGATGCATTAGTGATACTCAGTTTTTATTATCAAAGCTTGGCGCTAGTGTATGAGTTAGATAACAACACCTTAACTATTTCAAACGTCAATAATGAGCTAGATAAACTGCAAAAATGTATCGATGCCGCCGGTGTTTCTGTTGATGCTGATGAGTTTACTCCCGAGATGCTACAAGCCTTTTAGATCATCATCTATTGATAATTTTTTGCTAACTAGATAGCTTGGTTTTCAGTGGATGCCAGCAATTCTTACCTTAAATAAGGAGCCATGATGTCAATATTGGCGGATATTCCTTTTTCATTACTCGAACTCGCGCCGATGCGCGAAGACGCCAGCGTCGCTGAAACATTACAAGGTAGCCTACGTTATGCTCAACATGCCGAAAATGTTGGTATTAATCGTTTTTGGTTGGCTGAACATCACAATATGCCAGGCATTATTTGTTCGGCAACCTCGATATTAATTGGCTATATAGCAGGTGGGACTCAACGTATTCGTGTTGGTGCTGGCGGGATCATGTTACCTAACCACGCACCCTTAGTGGTTGCAGAGCAGTTTGGCACCTTGGCCAGTTTGTATCCCAACCGTATAGATTTAGGCTTAGGCCGCGCACCCGGTAGCGACCAAGTGACTAGTCGTGCATTGAATCGTGATGATAGCCGAGCTGAACACTTCCCAGAAGAAGTGAGCGAACTACAGTCATTATTAGGTCCGCGATCACAGCGTCAACAAGCTGCATCCGCCCAAGTGCGAGCGATTCCGGGCGAAGACACTAATGTGCCAATTTGGTTATTAGGCTCAAGTTTGTTTAGCGCTCAGTTGGCTGCTAAACGTGGATTGCCATATGTATTTGCAGGCCACTTTGCACCGCGTTTTTTATATGATGCAGTTGAGCTTTATCGACGTGAATTTATTCCTTCAGCAGTATTGAGCAAGCCTTATGTTATGTTGGGATTACCTTTGGTCGCCGCCCCAACAGATGCTGAAGCAGAATACCTTAGCACTAGCTCTAAACAACGTATTTTGGCATTAATTCGTGGCAATGAAATGTGGCTTAAACCGCCTGTCGATAGTATGGATGGGTTGTGGAGCGAGCAAGAGAAAAGCTACGTCGATAACTTTTTAAGTTTGTCGGTGTGTGGCGGACCAGCAACGATTAAACATCGACTTGAAGTGATTGTTCAACAGCTTGGCGTTGATGAGCTTATGTTTACCAATGACTTGTATGACAGTGAACACCGTTTACGCGCCCTGGATATTTTAATGAGCGTTAAACAATAAAATTGTCTGAATAACGATAACATCCACAAATATGATTAAGCGTTCACAACGTGTGAGCGCTTTTTTTTGTGGCATAACAAACCTGTGTTCATTGATATTCATAAAGTGGGCACGGGTGCTCTCTAACATGGGTAGTGGCTATTTGGGTTGCCTTGTAATGTTGAATTAATTGATTCATATTAAGTTAATCAATGACTACACGGAATGTTGCCAATGCCTATGCTGAGCGTTAATCGTTTATGCCACCCGAACCTTGTCTTATTACTATTCACTGTTTTACTTAGCGCTTGCTCTGTCAATTCAGAAAATAGCCAAAACGCTTACCATTTACCTCAGTTTAATCATGCTTTGATTCAATCCACTTCTGCCGAAAATGTGCCTGAGATTTCCAGCCTGACTTATCTCTCCGAAATACAGCGACAAGAATTAGCTGGGTTTATCGCCAGAGATAACATTAAAGCACTGCCCAATCGCTTAAAAGTGTCTGAGTTTATTAACCATAAAATGACTAATTTCAATTATGAAGGGAAAAATTATACCAGTACTGAGTCATGGAGTAATCAGTCTGGTAATTGTATGGCATTAGCATTGCTGACCTATTCAGTCGCAAAAGAATTGAATGTATATCCGGTATTTCAAGTGGTTCATGCCGCGCCAATATTGACCAATATCACCTCCGATATTCTTGTTACATCAGACCATGTACGCACATTTTTGTATGATGAAAAACCGAGTGGGCATTTTCTTAGTGGCGGTATTGCTACTGTGATTGATTATTTTCCAGATCGTTTTGATCGCACCGGTGAAATCGTCTCAGAATCTAAATTTTTAGCGATGTTTTATCGTAATTTAGCGGCCGATGCCATGCTAGAAAAAAAGTATGAATTTGCTTTTATCTTACTTGAGCAAGGGCTAAAGCTAGCGCCAGATTATGATGCTTTGATTAATATGATGGCCATTACTCATCGCCGTTTAGGTGACGAACAGACAGCCGAAAAACTCTACCTATATGCCCTTGATATTAAGCCGAATTCCTTGGCAGTATTAAGTAATTACCGCTTATTACTGGAATTACAAAGCAGAACTGCTGAAGCAAAAAAGATCGACCAATACTTGTTGTCGCTTGAGTCGAGTAACCCATACAGCTACTACAGTTTGGGTATTGAGGCATTGGAATTCAAAGACTATAAAACCACCGTCATCTTCTTAGAAAAGTTTATTGATAACGCGCCTTATTTCCATCCGGCTTATTTTGCGCTAGCCAGAGCTCAATTGGGTCTAGGTAATACAAAAAAGGCTCAGAAAATATTAAAAAAAGCGATTGAACTCACTGATATGCCAGACAGTAAAAAGCACTATTTAGCCAAATTAGATATGTTAAAAAAAGTGCCTGATTAAGTGTTGATGGTTCATTAAACAGTCGTTGTTCACCACGATGATGGCCTTTGAAATCAACATAGAAAAACCAAGACAGATGTCTTGGTTTTTTGTTTGTAAGTCAGTAAAACTGGTTTACCAAAAGCTTAAATCGCTTGACCGTTTACGGTTAATTTTACATCGATGTTGCCACGTACTGCGTTTGAATATGGGCAAACTTGGTGGGCTGTTTTCACTAACTGTTCAGCTTCTGCTTGGTCGAGTACAAGTTCAACTGCTAGCGCTACTGTTAATGCAAAACCACCATTGTCATTGGCACCGATACCGACAGTTGCTGTAGTTGGAGCTGCCTTGATAGCGACTTTACTTTGGCTGGCTACATGCAGAATCGCGTTAGAAAAACATGCGGCATAACCGGCAGAAAATAACTGTTCTGGATTAGTAAACTCACCACTGCCACCCATTTCTTTTGGGTAACTTAATTGTAAATCTACTTTTTTATCGTCGGTAGAAACTTGGCCATTACGGCCTGCTAATGCTGTTGCTGAAGTGGTATATAGTGCTTTCATAGTAAACCTCGTGTAAAAGTAAGTTAATTTAAGTTGTGCGCAATCTAATTGTGTTTACTATAACTAAGCCAAAAATAATTTGCAACTACATTGTGCGCAATTTAATTTTCATTGTTGTCTTATTATTTAACAATCACTGTCTAAAAATCACTATTCAATGGCTGTAAACCTTAGTTGTGCTTCAGTATCAATTTGATTAGCTTGTCATTCTTCTGTCACCTTTTTGTCATCATTAGCTCTCACAATAGCCACTCATTAGACCTCTTAGGCAGTGCTAAGCATCGCCACATAATATGCGAACGATAAAAAATAAGGATAGGCTATGAAACGGTTTGTAACTCGTCGTGACTTTTTGGCTATGTCAGCTAAAGGTGCTGGGGCGGTAGTGGTGTCTTATGGATTAATGGGCTGTAGCAGTGATGACGATGTCGTATCGGGTCAATTTTTACAAGGTGTTGCCAGTGGCGACCCTGCTGCAGATGCGGTGATTTTATGGACTCGCGTTACGCCTGATGTTGAAGGTGATATTACTGTGTCATGGGAAGTCGCCACTGACAGCAACTTTAGTCAAGTAGTCACAAACGGCCAAACGATAACAAATCAAAACCGTGACTATACCGTTAAAGTTGACGCTGTCGGGCTTGAAGCTGGGCAGCAGTATTTTTATCGCTTTAAGGCCGGTGATACGGTATCGGAAATAGGGCAAACACGCACATTACCTCAAGGTAGCGTGGCATCTGTTAAGTTGGCGGTAATGTCATGCGCTAACTTTCCTGCTGGTTATTTTAATGTGTATGAAATGGCTGCACAGCAAAATGATTTGGATGCTGTCGTGCACTTAGGCGATTATTTATATGAGTATGCTCGTGGTGAATATGCCAGCGAACATGCTGCCGAGCTTGGGCGTGAAGTGTTGCCAGCCGGTGAATTATTTTTATTAGACGACTATCGCACCCGTTACAGCCAATATCGTAGTGATGCGAGCTTACAAAAGCTACATGCCAAAGTACCGTTTATTACCGTGTGGGATGACCATGAAGTGGCCAACGATACCTGGAAAGAAGGTGCCGAAAACCATAATGATGGTGAAGGGGATTTTGATCAACGCAAACAAGCCGCACTACAAGCTTACTTTGAATGGCTGCCAATTCGTCCATGGAGTGAAGGTAATCATGAAGAAATTTACAGAAGTTTTAATTACGGTAACTTGGTTGATTTGCACATGCTCGATACTCGGGTATTGGCTCGCGATAAACAATTAGAATATAGCCAATATATTGATGCGACCACAGGTGCATTTAACAGCAGCACATTTCTCGCGGATGTAACCGATACTAACCGCACCCTGTTAGGCCAGACTCAACTATTGTGGTTACAACAAACTTTGTTGCAGTCTACTGCTAAGTGGCAAGTATTAGGTCAACAGGTGTTAATGGGCAAAATGTTAATGCCTGCTGCTATTGCGACTCAGCAAATGAGTATTCCGCAGTTTGCTGAGCTTGCCGGATTAGCGCAGCTAGCGGGCCGTGCTCAAGCGGGCGACCCAACGTTAACCGCAGAAGAGTTAGCTTACTTACAAGCGAATCAAGCCAAGCTGACGCCAGAGGTGATTGCATTACTACAGCTGCCGGCAATTCCATACAACTTAGATGCGTGGGATGGTTACGCCTACGAGCGCGAAGTGATTTTAGCGACAGCAAAGTCGTTACAACATAACTTGGTGGTTATTGCCGGTGATACCCATAATGCATGGGCCAACGATTTAACCGATAGTGGTGGCGATATTGTCGGAATAGAATTTGCCACAAGCTCGGTGTCATCCCCAGGTCTTGAGTATTACTTAGGCTTGTCTGATGCTGAAATGCCGGCAACTGAAGCAGCAATAGTCGGTTTGATCGCCGATCTTAAATACGCCAATTTAAAGGATCGCGGCTACTTATTACTGACATTTACTGAAAATGAAGTTCGCAGTGATTGGCAATACGTTGATACGATTTTAGATAAGACATTTGTTCAATTAGATGCTCGTGGTTACAGTGCCACCAGTACCGCTGGTAGCCCTAAAGTCACGCCGGTGTCGTAATCAGCTGATGTGAATTAGTCGATACAATTCAGCCACCTTAAAGGTGGCTGAATGATTTATATAAGCGG
Source organism: Shewanella sp. SG41-4 (assembly GCF_014164505.1). Taxonomy (GTDB): domain Bacteria; phylum Pseudomonadota; class Gammaproteobacteria; order Enterobacterales; family Shewanellaceae; genus Shewanella. The sequence continues at coordinate 24,131 of NZ_JACJFI010000007.1, forward strand.
CATAACGCTTAATTAAACATATAACTAATCTACCGTTAGTCTATTGTTAGCACGACAATTTTTAACGGATGATTGTCATCAAACGCGGGGAAGTCTGGGTGGCAATCTAACCACTGAGTCGCAGTGACTTTACGGCCTTGCTTTTCTACGCAACGGACTAGGCTGTCGTACCATGCTTGGCGATCAACTTTAGCGACATTATTACAACAGACAATTTTACCGCCGACTTTTGTGGTTAATACTGCTGGTTTAAATAAACCTTGGTAATCATTGACTAAGTCGACAATGCCAAAGGCGCTTTTAGCAAACCGTGGCGGGTCTAAAAACACTAGGTCGAACTGAGTCACACGCAGTTTAGGGTATTTAGGCAGTTTTTGATTACGACGACCGCCAATAGGCAAACCCGCTAATTGACGCAGTGCCGGAAACGCATCACTTTGAACAAATTCACACACATCAGTGACATTGTTTAGCTCAGCATTTTTTTGTCCCGCAGCTAATGCAAATGATGAAAAGTCGACATTCATGACTTTACGAGCACCGCCCATCGCTGCAGCAGTACCAATACCACAAGTGTATGAAAACAAGTTTAGAACACTCTTACCTTGGCTGTTAGCGCGTACATATTCACGCCCAATACGCATGTCTAAAAATAGCAGCGGATCTTGACCTTCATGGCGCAACTTGGAGGTAAAAGCGATGCCATTTTCATGGATGACTTGCTCTGATTGCGAGAAGTCTTGGGCTTCATTTTCGGCATGATTGACCACACGAGAATGGCTGCCTGAGCGATCGTTATAGACGATATGATAGTCCGCGTGCGCAGTCAGTAGGCTTGATATGTCTTCAAGTTGCTGAGCCGATAAGGTTTGGTGAAATGTTTGAATCAGCCATGCATCGCCGTAACGGTCAATGTTAAGGCCATTTTCACCTTCAACGGTACCGTGAAAAACCCGATAACAATCAGTATTATCTTTGGCAGCTTGCTCAAAAAAAGTGGCTCGCTTGGCTAAAGCATCGGCTAAAACAGCTTGAATGGACATGAGGGCTCATTAAATGGTGTGGCTATTGGCGCGGATTATAGCAAACATTCTAACTTAGTGAAGTTGCAGTACAGACTATTAAGCGTCGCAATTAATCTGGTAGATGCACCTTAAAGGTTTTGTCTGCAATGATTTTGCCATTTAACTCCAGCGTCATGCGCCAATTACCGACTTTATTAGTGATCGGTGCCCAGATGCAATCACCCAGATAAAAGCGCCAATCATTTTCTTTGATAAATATCTCACCATCAAACGGTGGGCTAACATTACCGTCGTCATCGGTAATGTTAGGGTGGTAAATACAATAAGTGAGTACTTGGTTTTTAGCCTTTTTGATGCGCGTGATAAAGCCAAATTCGGTGTCGATAATCGCAGGCACATGAACTGTTGCCGCTAAAAATCGCGGTAATTCATCACTATCGCTATTCCATTGGCTAAAGAGTCCGCTATAAATAACGCTTACATCGGCTTTTAACTTACTCAAGGGCTATCCCTTTATAGAATGATATTTAGTGTTTATCGCTCAAGTGCTTAATCGCCGCTTGCAGAGCAAAATCATAACCTTGTGCGCCTAGGCCACAAATTACTCCTAGGGCTTTATCTGAAAAGTACGAATGGTGCCTAAAAGGTTCGCGGGCATGTACGTTAGATAAATGTACTTCAATAAACGGAATCGCTACCCCAAGTATGGCATCACGCAAAGCTACACTGGTGTGCGTAAAGGCTGCTGGATTGATAATAATAAATTGAGCGTCGGTAGCATGAATTGCATCAATCAATTGATACTCGGCATTGGACTGAATATGTTCAAGCGTAACGCCTGCCTGAGTCGCATTTCGAGTTAATTCGTCCACAATAGTGGTGAGTGTTTGGTGACCATAATGTCCGGGTTCGCGACGACCTAATAGGTTGAGATTAGGACCGTTGATCAATAAAACTTTTGCTGTTTGGCTCATGATGGTTCCTATAAAAATCGCAAGGTAAGTCGGCTTAATATGCAGCACAAAAGAGGGTTCAACAAGCATTCTTACCGAAGACGGTTATCAGGTAAACCAAAAAATGCTCAACTAGGGTAAGACCTTAGCCATTGAGTGATGGCGGATTCACTTTGTTGCTAATAATTTGCTAGTGATTTGCTAATGACTTGCCAAGAATTCGCTAGTGATTTTTCCATAATACGCTAGAAGTCAGATTTATTTTGGCGCATTGCTTTAGTGGCACCGCGTTGTTTTTTGGTTTCAATGCGTCGCTTTTGGCTGCCTTTTGTCGCCTTGGTTGGTATACGTGCTTTTTGTACTATGCCGACGCTTCTTACCAGTTCAATAAATTGTTCCAGTGCGGTTTGGCGGTTAAAGTCTTGGCTGCGTGATTGCTGACATTTTATAATCACTTTGCCACTTTTGGTAATCCGGTGATCGGCTTTTTCAAGCAACTTTTGTTGGTAGAACTCGGGCAAAGAAGATGAGGCAATATCAAAGCTGAGTTGCGCTGCTGTTGATACTTTATTGATGTGCTGGCCACCCGCACCACTTGAACGGACAAACTGCCATTCAATTTCGTTATCTTGCAATATGACGCGCTGAGTTATTTGTATCATTCTGTTGTCGTGTTCCCCTTAATTAACGGTCATAAACTTGTAACGCTGCTTATTGTTTTTAACGCGGCATGTTTATGTGCTGTGGTTACATTCTACCGCAATCTGGGAAACTTTTCAGGGTTGTCTGCAGTGACATGTATGGCAAGAAGTGGTTTAGCCTTAGCAAGGGTATCGAACTAAAAAGCCTGACAGGCCTCAGAGTTATGACATATTTAATGAAATAACTAGAATAGTTTTGCTATCATATCCGTCATTGTCGCTTTACACGATAACATCACCGTATAAAGTCTGTTCTATGGCCTAGTTAGAGGGCCGGAGTTGCCGTTATGTTATGCCAAATCCCCGATATCACTAAAGGTGTCATCAGCTTATTTGTCAGTGGCCGTTTATCGGCACAAGATTACCGTACCCGTTTACAGCCCGCCATTAAGAGTTATCGTAAAGACTGGAATCAAGTGTGTCTTTATATTGAAGCTGATGTGCTGTTGGAAGGCTGGGAGTTTGGCTCATTAACGGGTAGTGGAGAAGTTCAGCTACCTGCATTTGATGCGTTAGTGTTTGTGGGCGGCCCAGATTGGGTGGGTAATTCTGTTCGGCTGATGGGACCCTTTATGCAGGGCGAAGTTGCATGGTTTCCATTAGAGCGTAAACAAGAAGCCATTACTTGGATTGCCAAACGATCTCTGCGCTAGGGTCATTTTTGGCTGTTTTTTGCTCGGTTATCGCTTGTTTGTATCGAACTACGGTACATCATAAGTTTTGCCTTGTAGCTAATTGTCACAAACTACTGCAAAATTCATCTAGAAAGGTCAACAGACCCTAGTATTGATTTTATTACTTTAGAAAAGGATAGCTTATGTCATTGTCAAAGTTGTTTGCTGTATCAAGTGCGTTATTGTTAACCCTTAGCTTAACGGCATGTGCTCCAGAAGTGGGCAGTGAAGCTTGGTGTAAGCAAATGAAAGAAAAAGAAAGTGGTGATTGGACTGCCAATGAAGCAGCTGATTACGCTAAACACTGCGTATTTAAATAATATCGTTTAGGAGTGGGTGGTTGAGTTATTCCGTTTTGCCCTTTATGGCTAATATAGCCAAATTATTGATTGCTTTAGTGCTACTGCAATTTGTGGGTGCCAATTTAGGTGCGCATCAATTACACGTGGGCAACAGCAACGAAGAGCAAAATAACCACCCGCATCTTCAGTTCACTACCGAAGTGATAAGCATCGCCGAGTGTGTCGATTGTGCTTGTGCACTCAATGGTTCATTGCTGCACTCGGTTAATGATGACCATCAGCACGCTGACAATATTACCGATATTGAGCAAGTTGATGTGTGTTTAGATTGTCAGTGTCATGGTGGTCATGTGGCACTTGCTAATCTTAACGAGAATATAGCTAGTGACCATTTTCATGACCTTTATGCAGACACTAAGCTGAACTATTTACCTCCTGAGTCTTTCCCTACTTATCGTCCTCCCATCGTTTAATTCCTTTAAAACACGTTTGTACTGTTTAGCTTCACCTCTATATTCGCTGTTATTGTGCTAATGAATGCTTTTTTGCATTCCATTATGGCGTGATATCTCGCTTGTAATGACGGTGGCTAAGCCTATTTCCGTTGATATTTATTGTCGACGGTCTAGATTGTTTTTAGGATTAACCATGAAAACCAAATCAGTCCAAGTACGACCTTTATTGGCAGCGTTGAATGCCAACGCTATGTTGAGTCATTTTGTGAGTCGTGCTCCGTTAAATGTTGCGCCATGCACTCAGCTCATCTCTCCGTCAAGCATTCGGCAATATGACCGCACTAACTCCAGCGTTTCGCGAGCATTATTGTTCAGTGTAGCGCTATTGCTATCATTATTTGCACTGTCTAGTTCGGCTGTGCAAGCCAGCAGTGAATCAACAGAGGCCGCTCATCTAGAGTCGTTGTTAACCTTAAGTGCAGAGCAGCGCCAGCTGGCGGGAGTGGAAGTGGCTGAGTTAAGTGCGACTGCGTTTAATTTACAGGCAGTCGCTACAGCTCAGCTGGTTGTTGATAAAGACAAAACCATTACCATAGCGCCGCAATTAGATATGCAGGTGCTTAAGCGCCATGTGGTGCCAGGGCAACAGGTGCAAAAAGGCCAACCATTATTGACTATCGGTGGGGCGGATATTGCTGCGGCGCAAGCTGATTACGTTAATGCAGCAACGGAGTGGGATCGCATAAAGCGCATGAGCAAAGGAACGATTAGTGCCAGTCAGCGGATGCAAACTGAGGTCAATGCAGAGCTTAAACGTGCCATTTTACAGTCGGTAATGATGTCCAAACAACAGATAGCCGAGCTAGCAACGTCGCCTGGTTCAATTGGTCAGTTTCAGTTGTTGGCTCCTATAAATGGCCGTGTTCAGCAAGATGTTGCCACAGTAGGACAAGTGCTAACCGCGGGCACACCTTTGATGCAACTAACCGATGAATCGTATTTGTGGGTAGAGGCTGAACTGACGCCATTACAAGCAGATCAAGTCAATATGGGCACCGATGTTTTGGTGCGAGTAGGAAGCCGTACTCGAGATGGTGTCATTATTGGGCGTTCGCATGAAATTAACTCGCAAACCCGCACTGAGCAAGTGTTGGTGCGGATGGCAAATCCAGGTCATGACTTACATGCTGGCGAGTTTGCCGAATTATACCTAGCAGCAAATCAAGGGGCTGAGCCGCTTGGATTTATTGTGCCAGATGCAGCGCTAACACGCAGTGGTGACGGTGATTGGCAGGTGTTCATAGAGCAAGACGGTGGATTTAGTGCAGTAGAGGTTTCTGTGGTGGAGCGTCAACGCGGACTGAGTTTTATTCGTGGTTTAGTACCACAAACTCGCGTTGTTGTATCTGGTGCTTTTTTCTTAGCATCTGAGCAAGCAAAATCTGGCTTTGATATCCATAACCACTAAGCGCTAAGGCATCATAATGTTATATAAATTAATTGAGATTGCCGTTGAAAAGCGGTTATTGGTGTTACTTGGATTACTGGCCACTGTGGTGGCATCGGTATTCATGTTACCAAAACTAAATTTAGATGCGTTTCCGGATGTCACCAATGTGCAGGTGACCATTAATACTGAAGCGGAAGGTTTGGCGGCAGAAGAGGTCGAGAAGCTGATTAGCTATCCTGTCGAATCGGCAATGTATGCATTACCGGCGGTGACCGAGGTGCGTTCATTATCACGTACTGGCTTATCGTTAGTGACCGTGGTGTTTGCCGAAGGTACTGATATTTATTTTGCTCGTCAGCAAGTGTTTGAACAACTGCAAGCTGCAAAAGAGTCGATTCCTGCGGGTGTTGGCACCCCTGAAATCGGCCCAAACACTTCAGGTTTAGGGCAAATTTATCAATACATTTTACGGGCCGAGCCCGAAACCAATATCAGCGCATCTGAGCTGCGTAGCTTAAATGACTATTTAGTGAAGCTGATATTAATGCCTGTGAGTGGCGTGACTGAAGTGCTTTCATTTGGCGGCGAAGTGTTGCAATACCAAGTGCAAGTTGACCCTAATAAACTGCGCAGTTATGGCTTGTCGCTGACCCAAGTTAGCCAAGCATTGGAAAGTAATAACCGTAATGCTGGTGGTTGGTTTATGGACCAAGGCCAGGAGCAATTAGTGGTTCGTGGTTATGGTTTGTTGCCCGCTGGCGACGCAGGTTTACAGGCCATTGCCGACATTCCGTTAACCGAAATCAATGGCACGCCAATACGAGTGGCCGACATTGCTAATGTGGCTTTTGGTAGCGAAATAAGAGTCGGTGCAGTGACCATGTCGCGCAGGCAAGCAGCGGCTAATGGCTCGTCGTCCGATGTACAAGCGCTGGGTGAAGTGGTTGCTGGCGTTGTGCTTAAACGCATGGGCGCCAATACCAAAGCCACTATTGATGACATCAATTCACGTATTAGTTTAATTGAGCAATCCTTGCCAAAAGGAGTGTCATTTGAGGTGTTTTACGACCAAGCGGATTTAGTCGATAAAGCGGTCACGACTGTGGTTGAAGCGCTATTGATGGCCTTTGGATTTATCGTGATTATTTTGGCGTTATTTCTGGTCAATATACGGGCGACATTGTTGGTATTACTGTCGATCCCAGTGTCGATCGGGATCGCGTTATTGATCATGTCTTATTACGGCATGTCAGCTAACTTAATGTCTTTAGGTGGTCTTGCTGTTGCGATCGGTATGCTAGTTGATGGTTCAGTGGTGATGGTCGAAAACATCTTTAAACATGTTAGCGGCCAAACTGGCGCCAACCAATCTGCTGATGTTCATTTTGATAGTGATAGTGATAGTGATAGTGATGTTGATGTTGATAGCGAATCTGATTCACAAACCCAAAGCATGGCGATTAGGATCATTCTGGCGGCAAAAGAAGTGTGCAGTCCTATCTTCTTTGCAACAGCGATTATCATCGTAGTATTTATGCCGTTATTTGCCCTAGAAGGTGTAGAGGGTAAATTATTTCAACCCATGGCAGTGAGCATTATTCTCGCCATGATGGCGGCATTAGTAGTGGCGTTATTTGCGGTGCCTGCATTGGCGGTGTTTCTATTTAAACGCGGTATTGTGGTACGTCAAAGCAAGGTGTTGGCACCCATTGACGCAGTCTATCGACGAGTACTGACACTGGTGCTATCAAGCCCTAAATCAGTGATGTTAGCGGCAGTTGTTTTGTTTGCTGCAAGCATGCTGTTATTGCCAAAGTTGGGCACTGAATTTGTGCCTGAATTAGAAGAGGGCACCATCAACTTACGGGTGACACTGGCGCCTACAGCCAGTTTGGCCACTTCGGTTAACGTCGCGCCTAAAATTGAAGCCATGCTGCTTGAGTTTCCCGAGGTGGAATATGCGTTAAGTCGAATAGGGGCTCCCGAACTTGGCGGCGACCCTGAACCTGTGAGTAATATTGAAATATATATTGGCCTTAAACCAATAGCGCAATGGACATCGGCAAGCGATCGCTTTGAGCTACAGCGTTTGATGGAGCAACGGCTAGCGATATTCCCAGGATTATTGTTAACCTTCTCACAACCGATTGCTACTCGAGTCGATGAGTTGTTATCGGGCGTTAAAGCGCAGTTAGCGATTAAGATATTTGGTCCAGATTTGAGCATCTTGTCGGAAAAAGGTCAGGTGTTAACCGATTTAGTCGCTGCCATTCCTGGGGCGGTTGATGTGTCGCTAGAGCAAGTCAGCGGTGAAGCCCAGTTAGTGGTTCGACCTAAACGTGAAGTCCTTGCTCGCTATGGTATTAGCGTCGATGAAGTCATGAGTTTAGTCACTCAAGGTATTGGTGGTGCCAGTGCAGGCCAAGTGATTGATGGTAACGCCCGTTATGACATTAATCTACGATTAGCAGCGCAATATCGTAATGCGCCAGATGCGATTGAAGACTTGCTACTCAGTGGTGCTAATGGCGCGATTGTACGCTTGGGCGATCTCGCTGATGTGGTGATTGAAATGGCACCGCCGAATATTCGTCGTGACGATGTACAGCGCCGAGTAGTGGTGCAAGCTAATGTATCGGGGCGTGACATGGGTTCAGTGGTCAACGATATTTATGCCATTGTGCCGCAAGCAGACTTACCTGCGGGCTATACGGTTGTGGTGGGCGGCCAATATGAAAACCAGCAACGGGCGCAACAAAAGCTAATGTTGGTGGTGCCCATTTCTATCGCACTTATTGGCTTATTGTTGTATTTCTCGTTTGGTTCACTCAAACAAGTGGCATTGATTATGGCTAACGTACCATTGGCATTAATCGGCGGCGTAGTGGCTTTATATGCCACCGGCACCTATTTGTCGGTGCCCAGTTCAATCGGCTTTATCACCTTGTTTGGTGTTGCTGTATTAAATGGTGTAGTGCTGGTGGACTCGATTAACCAGCGCAGACAATCAGCAGATGAAAGCCTGTACGACAGTGTTTATCAAGGCACGGTAGGGCGGTTACGTCCGGTGTTAATGACAGCACTCACCTCTGCATTGGGGCTGATCCCTATCTTGTTATCATCTGGCGTGGGCAGTGAAATTCAACAACCACTAGCGGTGGTGATCATTGGCGGCTTGTTTAGCTCAACTGCTTTGACTTTACTGGTTTTACCGACGGTTTATCAGTGGTTGTATCGAGATAAGTTATCATCGAGATAAAGCCAATTAGCTAAATAACATTTCAATTTTAAGCCTAATTATCTGATTAGGCTTTTTCATTTTTATTCGTAAATCGCTCGAAAATAAACCTTGCTTATTTAAGATTACAGTTGTAATTTAAATAGACAGATTACATCTGTAATCCATTTATAATCTAATAAGTTCTAACAACAAATGAGCGGTATCGCATGAAAGAAATCAGCAATAGTGAATTAGTCGTGTTGCAGCAGCTTTGGCAGCAGTCGCCATTGACCTCGAGTGAAGTGGTTGATGCATTAGAGCAAAGCCATGACATGCATGAAAAAACGGTTAAAACTTTGCTTAATCGTTTAGTCAAAAAGCAAGCCGTCAGTTTTGAAAAACAAGGTCGGGTTTACCATTACTCACCTTTAATTGCTGAGCAGGACTATACCGTTAAAGAATCGCTTTCTTTTGTAGACCGCATGTTTGCTGGCAAGTTAACCCCATTGGTTGCCGGTTTTGCACAAAAGAACAAGCTGTCGGCAGAAGATGTCGCCGAACTGCAAACCTTACTTGATGATTGGCAAAAGGAACAAAAGTGATGATCAATTGGTTTATGGAACAAACCATCTCATTGAGCGTGGTGTGTTTGGCTTTACTGGTAATGCACCGGTTTATATTGTCTAAATTTGGGGCGCACTATACCTATTTTATATGGATATCCGTGCCACTCTTAATCTTTGCAGATTTACTGCAAATAATATTACCACACCACTTTAGCTGGTTTGGTAGCAATAACGCAGCCTCAATCATCCAGCAGTATTATGTGTTTGCTAGCGATACCGCTGCGCTGTCGGCAGGCTTACTTGACCTGTTATACCTGCCTTATCTCTACGGTATCGTTATCACGTTATTAGTCGCGAATATCGTGATGGAATACAGCTACCTGCAACGGTTAATCCAGCGTGGACGTCAGCTAGATATTACTTCTGTAAAGCTTAACGTATTAGCCCATCCAGATATTGAATCACCTATGCTCGCAGGGTTTATTACCCCCAGTATTTTGGTGCCAACAAGCTTTACTTTACTGGAAGAAAGCCAGCAGCAAGCCATTATTCAGCATGAGATTTATCACTATCAACGTGGTGATTTATGGGCAAATGCCCTGGCTTATGGATTAACCGTATTGTTTTGGTTCAATCCGTTGATGTGGTTGAGCTATCGCCGTTTTAGACAAGATCAAGAATTGTCATGCGATGCGCAGGTAACTGCCAGCATGAAAGCCCAAGCTAAAATTGCCTATAGCAGAACACTATTGGCCTATTCACAACATGCACCTTTGAGCATGTTACACACCCATTATGGGGATAAAACCATCTTAAAAGAGAGGATCTTACAGATGAAAAAGCAACATGGAAAAAGCACCTTAGCATTGATTGGAATGACATTTGCTATTGGTGTTGGTGCCTTTATGTTTAATCAGCAGGTATTTGCAGGTAATAATCTTAGCGTTGAAAATAAAGCCGATGCTATGGCGATGCCTGTGATAAGAATTGAGCCTAGCTATCCAATTGATGCCGCTAAAGAAGGGCTTAATGGCTATGTGCAAATGTCATTTGATATCAGTCAAAATGGCAGTGTGAGCAATGTTAGAGTGACCAAGTCGTCGCCGAAACAAGTGTTTGATGCATCGGCTGTTGAGGCACTTGAACAATGGAAGTATCAACCCTCTGCAACTGGGTTTAAAGACCTACAAGTACAGTTAGACTATGTGATCCATCAGCCTGATAAATCAGTTGAAAGAATCACGGTAAAATAACTAATAACAAAGATACTGAAAATGATTCAATGCCTCATTGCTATGAGGCATTGAATCATTTTTATAGATCTGGCTTTTTGGGCTGCAGTTTTAGCCCTAGTTTATTGGCGAGCGGCTCGATAGCGGCGCCTTGGACAATGACCGACATCAGTACAATGAAAAACACCATGTGGATCATTTCACGCGACCCCTCTACTCCTGCTGCAGCGGGAATAAGCGCGAAAACAATTGGCGTAGCACCTTTTAATCCGATCATAGAAACAAACAAGCGTTTGCGCCAATTAGCTTGTTTAAATGGTAAGTAACACAGCTGCACAGCCAGTGGGCGCGCGACGACAATAAGCAATATAGCCGGTAGCAATGAGGCTATGAACACAGGCATTAATTGTTGCGGGAATATCTGTAAGCCTAAAATGATGAACATTAATGACTGCGCTAACCACGATATACCATTAAAGAAATGCTTACTGACTTCGGCGCCCTTCTTTAAATAGTTGCCGATGATCACCCCAGCAATATAAACCGCAATAAGCTCGTTCCCCCCTAAGATTTCGGTACTTGATACTGTAATGGCAAAGCTGGCCAAAATAAAAACGGGGATAAGTCCAAATTCAGGCAGTTTAATGTTATTAAGTGCCCAAACGGCTAATTTACCCATTATTAACCCAACGACAGCCCCAACACCAATTTGCTGGCCGAGACTCGATAACACTGAAAGTGCTGTGGGTGCGCCGTTGGCACTATTGATAATAAAGTCGGTTAACATCACCACCATTAGTAAGGCTACAGGGTCATTGGTAGCCGATTCGAATTCTAAAATAGTGCCAGTACCGTGTTTTAATTTAAGTTTTTTCGACTCTAAAATAGAGAATACGGCCGCCGCATCGGTAGACGACACCACTGCGGCAAACAACATGCAAGTAATGAGGTTAAAGTCGAGTAATGCATTCAATATAAAGCCAAAAATAATGGTAGTGAATATCACCCCCACAGTGGATAACATGCCACCTTCTTTCCAAGAAAACTTAATGTGTTTCATTGGGGTATTGAGGCCACCCACAAATACTATGGTGTTTAATGCTAAGGTGCCAATCACTGAAGTAAGTTGCAGGTCGTCGTATACAAAACCAAATTCACCATTGCCAAATGCCAAGCCGACACCCATAAAGATCAATAACGACGGTAAGCCTAATGTTTTAGAAGGGTGATGGAGTAAAATGCCAATCGCAATAAGTATGGAGATCCCTAAAATAATAATATCAGGTGGCATATGGGCAACTCCTTGCGTGGGAAGATTGTATCAAATGGCTATTTTAACACTAAAATCGTCTAAACTTATTTCATGAGCATTTATTAATATTTTTTATCTTCAGTATCTGGTTGATTATTGTCGCTGCCGTTTATTGATTAAACTATATAGGTGTAATTAATAGCCTCTCGCAATAACCTTTTTGTTAACACATCTTGCTTAGTTATCTTGCTTAGTTATCTTGCTTAATCATCTTGTTGATAGTGGATGCGACATTTTTAGTTAACATATTGACCTCATAAGTGAGGTGTTAATATTAACGTAGACAGTGTAAATCGGAGTCAACATGGCAATATTCATTAGTGTGTGGGGCGTAATTACGTTTAGTTTTGGCCTGTTCATGCTGTTGGCTCCTACACGATTTGCTGACCAAATTGTCCGTTTTAGCTACCAACGTTATTTCCATTATGCTGAAATTATATCGCGGTTAGTCCTCGGGACTGTCTTACTGTTAGACGCGCATAACACTTCATCGCCATTAGTGTTTGAAGTGATAGGTAATTTGTTGTTTATTATTGCCGTTTTCCTTGTTTTTATGACTGAAAAACACCACAAAAAGTTTGCTTTATGGTCTGCCTCATATTGCGTTAAAGCATTTAGGCCCGCGGGATTGTGTGCCATTATTTTTGGTTTGTGGACCGTTTATGTTAGCTATTATTAAGTTGATTGGACCTAAAACGTTATATTTTCGCTTTTTTTGTTAAAAATTTATGCCATTCAAATATCCTCCTAAGCTGCATAGCCATTGGACTTGCATATTTCTGTAATGTTAATGAAATGTGAGTGTCATGTTTACGCAGTCTTTTTGTCATTTTCGCAGGTTAGCTTGTCATCCAGCCGATTTACTCACACGCTTATATCCGCCTTCGGAGATGATAATGGAACTGAAAAATATTTTTAAACTCACTGCACTTTCTACAGCCCTTGCTGCAACATTAGGGCTCGCTGGTTGTGGTGGTGATATTAATATCAATACTGGTAGCGATACTGTTACACCGACTACGCCAACAACTCCAACTACACCCACTCAGACAGCTCAAGAAAAATCATACAGTGGCTTTGCAACTAAAAGCACCACAATGACGGCCGTAGATGGTAAAGAAGTTTGGGTATTAAAAGGTACATTAGCCCCTTCAACAGCAGCATCAACAATTACCACCGGTGGCCAAGATGGCGACAAGATTGTGTTGGGTAATGACGTGGTATGGCATCTTGATGGCGCAGTGATCGCTGGTGGTGATAATGCCAATTCAGTTGAGTTATCGATATTACCTGGCACCAAAATTTTAGGTGGCAGCGATTCTTATTTAGTGGTTAGCCGTGGTTCTAAAATTATGGCTGATGGTACGGCAACTGCCCCTATCGTATTTACGTCTGTTGAAACGGCTTTAGGCCAAGAAGGTAAAGCGGGTCAGTGGGGTGGTTTAGTGTTACTGGGTAATGCGCCTGTAAACACCTGCCCAGATTTAACTAATTGTTCAGCGTCTTTTGAAGTGGGTAACCACAGCTACGGTGGTAATGACACCGAAGACAATTCAGGTTCAATCAAGTATGTACGCGTTGAGTTTGGTGGTTTCAAAATCAATGACACCCAAGAAATGAACGGCATTAGTTTTGCCGGTGTGGGTGCGGGTACTGAAGTTGACCACGTACAAGTTCACATGAATAACGATGACGGTTTTGAATTCTGGGGCGGTAATGTTTCAGTATCAAATATCGTACTGACAGAAAACTTTGATGACTCGTTTGATTGGACTAACGGTTGGCAAGGTAGCGCGCAGCACGTTTATATTCGTCAAGCTGACAATGCTTCTAACCGTGGTGTTGAAGCCGACAGTAACAGTGACGCAAGTGCTGTACCTATGTCAAAACCAGTGTTAGCTAACTTTACTATTCAGGTTGCAAACGGCACCAACAGCGGCGGTGACGATGCGGAAGGTATTTTATTCCGTAAAGGCACTGGCGTGAATACCTATAACATTCTTGTTAAAGGTGACGTTGATTCTGGCGAATGTTTAGAAGTTAACGATGACAATACCGTTAACAACGCCAACACTGCTGAATTGACGATGCAAAACAGCTTAATTGACTGTGTTGAACCGTTCAAAAATGCCAAGGCAGATGCGGCAGCGGGTAACACGCTAACACTAGACGTTGAAGCATGGTTTAACGGTCAAGAAGGTAACCTTGTTGGTGCGGCTGATTTAACAGATTACATGCCAAACTCTTCATCTGTTGCACTTACTGGCGGTAAAGTGAGTTTAAGCAATTTAGATGCTCGTTTAGTTGATGCTGACTATATCGGCGCATTTGATGGTACCAATGATTGGACCACAGGTTGGACAACAGCCATTCATGATGATGTAGTGGCTACGCCAACAGAACTACCAGTAATGACGTCTTGTCCTGTAGGCACAACAGCTTCAGCTGCGGCAACAGGTTTATACAAAGACGCATCAATTACGTTAATTTGTACCCTTGAAGGCAATGTCTTAAGCAACACGACGCTTCTCGCTGGCCAAAACGTAATGTACAAAATTGATGGCGGAGCAGTAGTCGTGGGTGGTGATAACACAACACCTGCAACATTAGCCATTCAAGCGGGTACTAAGCTATTCGCGACATCTAACAGTTTTATCGCGGTGAGTCGTGGCTCAAAAATTATTGCTCAAGGTAGTGCAACTCACCCAATTGAAATGACCTCTGAAGAAGATGTGATTGCGGGTGCAAGTGGCGAACGTGGTCAATGGGGTGGTTTGGTTATTCTAGGTAATGGTTTAACCAACACATGTCCTGATCATAATGCTTGTTCAGCGTCGTTTGAAGTCGGTGACTTTCCATACGGTGGTAACAACAACGCTGATAACAGCGGTCAAATCAGCTACGTAGTGATTAAGTATGCTGGCTTTAAAGTGAATGATACTCAAGAAATGAACGGTATCTCATTTGCGGCAGTGGGCAGCGGAACTCAAGTAGACCATATTCAAATTCACGCTAACGGCGACGACGGTGTTGAGTTTTGGGGTGGTGCAGTTAACTTGAAATATGTGTACTTAACAGCCAACTTCGATGACAGCTTAGACTGGACTAACGGTTGGACAGGTAAAGCGCAGTTTGTGTATATCACTCACGAAGACGGTAATGCAAACCGTGGTATCGAAGGTGATAGCCATAAAGGTGCTACGGATACTCCGGTGTCAGCGCCTAAATTAGCTAACTTCACTATTTTACCGGGTACAGATATTGCTAACGCAAGTGGCGATAAAGGTGAAGGTATCTTGTTACGTGTTGCTACTGCTGGTGAGTTATACAACGTGTTAGTTCAAGGTCGTAAAGGCAGCACTGCTGATACTGAGTCTGGCGAATGTTTAGAGTTAGATGGCTCTTACGCTGGTTTAGTCGACAACGTAAACAACAGCACTTTAACTATGTCTCATTCAATTATCGACTGTAACGAGCCCTTTAAGTACAGCTCTGATAATGCCGCAACAGCAGACGCTGTGAATGTTGAAACCTGGTTCATGGGCCAAGAAGGTAACTCAACAGCTGCAGTGACTATCACTGACGGTATGCCAGCAGCTACAGATACAACGCTACTTGGCAAAGGTAAAGACTTAAGCACAGATGATAGCTTCTTCGAATCAACCAACTTTATTGGTGCATTCGATGGCCAGAATGACTGGCGTCAAGGTTGGGCTTACTTTCCACAGTAATCACCTCGATAACGTTAATTTGTGACCTATTAATAGCCGCCCGCAAGGGCGGCTATCTCTGAACCGCATACAGGATAGTTAAGTATGAAAACCAAGCCGAGTTTTACCGTTAATAAGTTAAGCCTTGCCATTATCTCTGTGATTTCTGCGGCGACACTTTTAACAGCTACCCCCGTATACTCGCAAGAACCAGCGCCTGTTCGTGATCCTGGTGAAGTGATTCCAATTGAACCAATCGAAGTAATTTCAGTTACCGGGCGTCTACGTAGCTCTGCATCAGAAGCAACTGAAGAACGTCGTGAACAAATTGCTGTAGCCGATATTATGGGCTCAGAACAAATTTCAAGAACCGGTGACGGTGATGCAGCCGCAGCGCTTCGTCGTGTGACAGGTTTAACCTTAAAAGATGGCAAATTCATTTATGTTCGTGGCTTAGGTGAGCGTTATTCAAGTACCTCACTGAATGGCGCGACAGTGCCATCGCCAGACCCAACCCGTAACGTAGTGCCTTTAGATATGTTCCCTGCATCGATCATTGAATCGTTATCGGTGCAAAAGTCTGCCTCAGCCAATTCTCCTGCCGCATTTGGTGGCGGGCATGTTGATATTCGCACTAAATCAATTCCGGCCGATTTCTTCTTTAAGGCAAGTGTTGGCGGCCGTTATAACACCAATGACTCAAATGACAGCTACACCTACAACGGTGGTGGCGATGATTGGACTGGCCAAGACGATGGCACTCGCAGCATGCCAAGCAACATTAATAACACCATTAATCAATATGGTGGAATTAGCCCGATTGATATCGTGAGCAATTCTAATGGCGCTATAAATTACCCTGCAGCACAACAAGTTAACCGCGAATTGGCACTAGACATGTATCGCGATATGACGGTGCGCAGCCAAAGTACAGACCCTGCAATGCGCGGCGATATCGCCATTGGTGATCGTTGGGATATTACCGACGATATTATCTTTGGTGCATTGTCAGCCGTGTCTTACAAGAAACAAGCTGAAAACTACACTAAACGTGAAGTTGAGCTTGATGGTGATAGCAGCCAAGTACAAGTTGAAAACCAGAAAGACATCGTCGGTACAGACTCAATAGTCCAAGTGTCTGGCATGCTTAACTTAGGCTTAGAGATTGGCTACAACCATAAAATCGAAACCTTCACTACTTACCTGCAAGACACTTCTGATGACGTGTCTATGGGGATTGAAGAAACCATCGATACCTTGGGCGAACCAAATGCACTGCAAGTTTACGCCATTGATTACGAAGAACGTTCGCTTATCAGTAACCAAATTAAAGGGCATCATTTTGTTGAATATTTGAATGACTCTGAATTTAATTGGAAGTTTTCTGATGCACGCTCTGAGCGTTATGCCCCGAATGAAGTGTCGTATACCTACAACGTGATTTTAGATGAGAGCAATCAATTATTATCACGTAATCTCAATACTCAAGATGCACCCAAGTATGTTTATAGTCGCCTAGAAGATGACAGCCAAAACTATGGTTGGGACTTTATGTACCCCATTAATCTAGACGGTGCAGTGGTTAAACTGACTACCGGCTATGAATACTTTGAGCGGACTCGCGAAAGCTATGCAACTCGCTTAGGTTTTGATGTTGATTTAAGTCCAACCGATGCCAATGGCGCTATTTTATCCGGTGATTTTAATGAGATTTTTTCTGATGAAAACATCACCGACAACACCTTAGGGCTAGAGCTTAAAGACGCATCAACCGACACAGAAGACTACATTGCCGCCGAGAAAAACGACGCTGCGTTTGTGAGCATGGACATCGACTTTGACGATGTTTGGCGGGTCTATGCTGGTATTCGTTATGAAGATTTTCGTCGCGTCACTTTGCCTATCGACCCTGATGGTGAAATATCAGATGAAGGTGGCCGTTATCAGTTATCTGACTACGTGATAGCAGAAGACGGTTGGTTCCCATCGTTGTCATTAACCTGGAAGCAAACCGACACCACCCAATGGCGTTTTGGCGCGAGTAAAACCATTGTACGACCAGATCTACGTGAAGTGTCACCGGTTCGATTCCAAGACCCGGTTACTGGTTTTGACTTCTTTGGTAACCCAGAGTTAAAGAGTTCAGACATTCTTAACCTAGATTTACGTTGGGAATACTATTCTGATTCAGGCAATAATTTCAGCATGGGCGCATTCTATAAAGATGTAGACGCACCGATTGAACCTATTCAACGTATTTCAGAAGCTGGGCGTCAGCTAAAGTTTTATAACGCGCAGTCGGGCTATGTGTACGGCCTTGAAACCGAGTTCTTACAAGAGCTTGAGTTTTTGGGTAGCGATGGCAGTATTTGGGAAGACTTCTTTGTTGCGGGTAACTTAACCCTTGGCGACTCAGAAATCGATATTGCTGCTAACGGCGAAATTGACCCAACCAATAAAACCCGTCGTATGACTGGGCATTCACAATGGGTGGCTAACTTGCAGTTAAGTTACGACTCGTCAGACAGTTATCACAGTGCCACATTGGTGTATAACGTGTTTGGTGAACGTATTGCTTACGGTGGCCGTGGTGGTTTAGACGATGTTTTAGAAAAGCCATTCCATAGCCTTGATTTTACGTATAGTTTCTTCCCGACAGATAGCGTTACGGTAAAAGTAAAAGCGAAAAATATCTTAGGTGAAACCACTGAATACGAACAGCAAGATCTGCAAGTGTACGCCAAAGACCCTGGCACAGAGTTCACCTTGCAGTTTAGCTATGAGTATTAATAGGTTTAATAGCCATATGTAATCGTCACGCTCAAGAGTCACGTTTAAAAGAGTACTTGTTTTTAGCGGTTTTTACTCATCATTTCAATCGCTAAAAATGTGCATGGCCACTTTCTTCGGAACAAAGAAAGTGGCCTTTTTTGTTTAAGCATATTATGAAATTTATGCCGGTAATGCGCTTATATACATCCAAAAGAGCAGGTCAACAGCATGAGTGTGCGCTTTTTACTCACAATGAATGATTTCAATATAGAATCACTTCCAATCATTCATGAAGAGAAAAAAGTTATGATCAAATGTAGTTTGAAAAATATACTGAGTCTGTTCGTAAAACGTTCGTAATCTCGCCCAGCCCAAATATCACTTCACCAATTTTCTTGGTCAGATATCTAGCTTGTTGAATGATGTTATCCATTCTTAACTTACCATCATTATTGACGGCATCAGATTGTAAGAACTGTTCTAGTCGTGCATACCATTCTTCTG
>NZ_JACJFI010000800.1 GCF_014164505.1 Shewanella sp. SG41-4
GACTGGGGTGAAGTCGTAACAAGGTAGCCCTAGGGGAACCTGGGGCTGGATCACCTCCTTACCTATACGACTAACTCAATACCTAAAGTGCAGAAATGCATGTGAGTGTTCACACAGATTACTTGTTAACTTCTTCGGAAGTAGAGTGAAACACGCCGCAAGCCGGCTAGTGTTGTTCTTTAACAATTTGGAAAGCTGATAGTACTAACTAAAGGCGCAT
>NZ_JACJFI010000801.1 GCF_014164505.1 Shewanella sp. SG41-4
GACTGGGGTGAAGTCGTAACAAGGTAGCCCTAGGGGAACCTGGGGCTGGATCACCTCCTTACCTATACGACTAACTCAATACCTAAAGTGCAGAAATGCATGTGAGTGTTCACACAGATTACTTGATAGAAGAAAGAGAAATTACGTTGGGTCTGTAGCTCAGCTGGTTAGAGCGCACCCCTGATAAGGGTGAGGTCGGTGGTTCAAGTCCACTCTGACC
>NZ_JACJFI010000802.1 GCF_014164505.1 Shewanella sp. SG41-4
GGTCAGAGTGGACTTGAACCACCGACCTCACCCTTATCAGGGGTGCGCTCTAACCAGCTGAGCTACAGACCCAACGTAATTTCTCTTTCTTCTATCAAGTAATCTGTGTGAACACTCACATGCATCTCTGCACTTTAGGTATTGAGTTAGTCGTATAGGTAAGGAGGTGATCCAGCCCCAGGTTCCCCTAGGGCTACCTTGTTACGACTTCACCCCAGTC
>NZ_JACJFI010000803.1 GCF_014164505.1 Shewanella sp. SG41-4
TTATAAATAAGAACAAAGCTTTCGGCTCAATGAATTCTGATTTCATTTAAATGACTCGGAAGAATCACTTAACTGTTTGTACATATTACTATGAACACTCATCGTTGCATTGAGTTTAAATTTTTTGATTGCCAACATTCCGAAGAACAGAAGACAATTTCGAATAACTCAATACCTGTGAATGTCCACACAGATTACTTGATAAATTGTTAAAGAGC
>NZ_JACJFI010000804.1 GCF_014164505.1 Shewanella sp. SG41-4
AATGACGCTGCTACACCAGCTGCCAGTGAACAAGGTCAGAGTAATGCCAGCGTAACTTCGGCTCAAGTAGCAAGCAATGGGACTCAAGGCAATGACGCTGCTACACCAGCTGCCAGTGAACAAGGTCAGAGTAATGCCAGCGTAACTTCGGCTCAAGTAGCAAGCAATGGGACTCAAGGCAATGACGCTGCTACACCAGCTGCCAGTGAACAAGG
>NZ_JACJFI010000805.1 GCF_014164505.1 Shewanella sp. SG41-4
CCTTGTTCACTGGCAGCTGGTGTAGCAGCGTCATTGCCTTGAGTCCCATTGCTTGCTACTTGAGCCGAAGTTACGCTGGCATTACTCTGACCTTGTTCACTGGCAGCTGGTGTAGCAGCGTCATTACCTTGAGTCCCATTGCTTGCTACTTGAGCCGAAGCTACGCTGGCATTACTCTGGCCTTGTTCACTGGCAGCTGGTGTAGCAG
>NZ_JACJFI010000806.1 GCF_014164505.1 Shewanella sp. SG41-4
TGTTAAAGGCATGCATATTTCGACCATTTTCCCTGTAGAACTCAGTAATGCAATTGTAAATCATCACCGTCACATTACCTCAGATGCATTAAAGTACATTGTTACAGTCCCTCAAAGTGTTGGTGTAAGCTTTTACGAAGTCTTTCAGTCTCAAATGAAATCAAGTGCTGGAGTCGATGGTTATTTAGTGACTGTAGTTGACGTATC
>NZ_JACJFI010000807.1 GCF_014164505.1 Shewanella sp. SG41-4
AGAATCCTTCAAATACATTACATTTTCAATTTTCTGATGTAACGCATCTTTTAATCGCCAACCCGTCATGCGCTCCGCTATCGGGTTCATAAACGTAATGAGTCCTTTTGTATCGGTCGCAATAACTGCATCGCCAATAGAGTTGAGCGTCACTCGCAAACGTTCTTTTTCAGAGTACAGGGCTTGTCTAGCATTTTTTACTTCC
>NZ_JACJFI010000808.1 GCF_014164505.1 Shewanella sp. SG41-4
TTTGATTGCCAACATTCCGAAGAACAGAAGACAATTTCGAATAACTCAATACCTGTGAATGTCCACACAGATTTCTTGTTTAGATTGTTAAAGAGCGTTGATATCAATTTTTCAGACATCACCATAAGACGCTAGGTCGTTGGCTTGGGGTGCGTATTCTACGCTTTCCCGTGTCAGCGTCAAGTGTTTTTTCAAACTTTCTTT
>NZ_JACJFI010000080.1 GCF_014164505.1 Shewanella sp. SG41-4
TTAAAAAATACTATGATGGAACCGCTTTTTCCAC
Source organism: Shewanella sp. SG41-4 (assembly GCF_014164505.1). Taxonomy (GTDB): domain Bacteria; phylum Pseudomonadota; class Gammaproteobacteria; order Enterobacterales; family Shewanellaceae; genus Shewanella. The sequence goes on from NZ_JACJFI010000080.1 coordinate 35, forward strand.
AATGTGATTAGGTAATCTTCGTTGTATTAGACTTTTTTAAAATCAACAAGGTGTAATGCCATTTCATTCAGAGAAGCCAATAATTGGTTCGGGAGATGCTATCAATTTACTCTCCACGACAAGCTCAATGACAATCCTATAAGTGCATCCACATCAATTTAAATTCATCATCCGAATAAATTTATCTTTCGCCAAAATATGAATCAAAATCACCTAAATCGTTTATTACACAATAAAAAACAACATTTTTGTTGTGTAATATTATGAATAGTAAAGGATTTATTAATAATGATTAATATTATATCTATTGCAACCACCAATAATTACTGTACAAATAGACAGTGCTAAAGAAGTGGAAAATTAATTTCGGTAAGCATCATTTGATATGCGCATAACTAGGACTAATATTATTCTGGCTAAAAATATGACTAAAACTAAAAAAATCCGGCTGGACTCGCTTCAATTGAAACAGCATCCAGAACTCATTAGATTATGCTCTGAAGACAAGTTAAAGCAGTCTGCTATACCCGATCTTCGATTTCTTTCTTTTGAACAACTTCAGTGCTTACTCGATACCTGCCCAATTCCGGTTATAACATCATCAACCCCGAATGAGTACTATTTGCTAACTTCAATGCCTCTGTTGACTCTGTTACTTAGCCACCCTGAAAATCATAAACTCACAGCATCAATCGTCATTTACAACAAACCAGAGCCAATACTAACCACCCTAGCCTTTATTCGACCCGCTTTGTTTTATCCAGAGTACAAACGACTTCCAGAAACTCTGCATGGCCGGCTCAATAAAGCAAAATCAATGGGGTTAACAGTACCGACAAAAAAACAACTCAGCCGATTGAGTCACACTTCCCCCTCAGCTATTCGAAGGGCAAAAGATTAATGAACTCTGATGCTATAAAATCCAAAATTAGACACAATAATAGTGGTGCTCCTTTCCCTAATGCTCGTTATTGTGCGCTTAAGCTATCAGCTGCAATTATCAGATTGAAAAAAACTTATCTACCATCGCCAAGTGAAACGGTCACTCAGTTTGATCGGGCACTTTTTAACTTCATGTACCTATGGTTAACAGGCTCACTTGCGTCATGCAAATCAATCGATGACATTCCAGATATCAGGAACGTAAGTGTTAGCCAGCCTTGTCAATCTCATTGCCTAAGAAGTATTAGAGAAAAATCCCCCTCGTGGATTGAATATGCTTTGCCGGTGCCTACCAAGCATGGCGTTAACTGGCAATGGCAACCTATTCCAAACGGGCTAAACCATTTGTTTTCTCATGCTATAACCAAAACAAAGCATGCTGAAAAGTGCTGGATAATGAATACCACTGAAAAAAAACGATTCTTATGCTTTATCAAATCAAAATGGCGGACGCCTACAATATTGAAAGGAAAATACCTTGCACGAAAGGATGTGCTATTTAACCATTTTCATAAAATGGCGCAAGTTGATCCAAACCTTACAACACCGGCAAAGGCGGTCATTCTAGGGATCGATAAACTGCAACACGTTAGTGCCTTCAATTATCAGAGACGTGACAGTGAACAAATAAGATACGATATTTTTAGAGCACAAACACAGTATTTAGAGCGGCTTAGCCAAGCCATAAATGAACCAGAATTAATTGCATTATTGAGTGTGCCCAAACCGACATCGACGACAAATACACAGTTAATTCGCTTCCAGACAAATCCGCAATATTACTTATGTACTCCAGGACGGATCCATTCACTTCATTATGATGTGTCGTCAGCTTTGCGAACATATATCCAAACACCTCCCATCTTTGTGGGTTCTTTGCGACAGATAAAAGTAGATTCTGTACGTCGATTTTTTCACAAAATCCACGTTCATGCGAAGAAGCTTGATAGTAGTATGCATACACAAGAAACCTTACGTGAACTGCACAATTTTCGAGTTTTTGAATTAGCGTTATTGTTCATAGCGTTAACGAGTACACGTCCAACACACGAAATCACATTACTGAAAGAGTATTGTTTCGACCGACGCAATGCCATCGTTTTTGATAAAGGTCGCTATCGCTCAATTTGGCTATGTGATTATTTTCGTAACGCATTATTACGCTATGACTTTTTACAACAAAACTTAAGCCGTCACTCATCAACATCACTTGATTCGCCTCATATGTGGTTTTTAGTTGATGAAAATATGGCCATAAAACCATTATCAGCAAAAGTATTACGCCAATTTATGGCTAAGTGGTGGGCAACTGCTAACCCTGGAGAAGTAGCTGTTCCCTACCAATTACGACATTTCTTTGCCCAACACGCACTAACATCGTGCTCCCCCACACTCAACGCTCAAGATATTGACAGATTGATGGGACATGCTAACTGGGGTGAACAACTGGGTAGCGATACCCTATATCCCATCACAAATAGCAAGCTTCATCACTTCCTAAATAAAATTCCTGATTTTTTAAGCTTAAAAGAGATAGAAGGAAATTATCATGGCTAAAAGAGGGCTAACGGCTGACATCGTTTTCGAGTACCGTGATGATCAGGGCTTAACTTGTGAAAAGCAAGAACACATTCAATGGGTGTGCAATATACTTAACTCATTAAACATTAGCGAACGAGCATTGTCTCAACAGCAGCTGAAGCACATTAATCAAAAAATTAGAAGTGTGCCAACGGGTCGCCAAAGATCGCTATCAACGGCACTTAATCAAGTATTACTTTACTTAAAAGACATATGTGATTGGCAATTGCCTCAAACAAAAGAACCCGTCTTTCGTGATGAATCCATGATGTGGTTGTTAGGTATATTAAAAAAAAATCAATGTGCAAGTCAGTGTTTTAGCCATTATGAACAACAGCGTGAAACGTTTATGAATAAGCGATGGCATAACATGGGTTGGACATTGCTCGTGCTGAATTTCGAAGTCGCCCCACTGCACCTATCATATTGGCAAAAAATACTATCAGATCCTTCTTCAATCGAATTTTTTGAAGGACAATTTACCTTAAAGGTACCCCATTACAAGCCTATCGCCGCATTCTCAAATGACAACATAGCCAGCTTTACCCGTTATGCGCTGCCTTCTTTTCCTTTGAAAGTTTTGCAAGATTTTTACCAGCTCAATTCTGTAAACAACTTAACCATAAAATCATTACTGAATGCTATTAATGACTGGGTAAACCTCGAACCTTATCACTTCTCACCAATGGATCCCGCTGAGTGGTTGCGGACATTTCAATCTTTTTGGCATCATCATTATGTTATACCACCGGCATTATTACGTGATCTAAGTGATCCTATGCGCCATGTAGCGACGCTTAGCAATCCCAAACTATACGCAATTGATGCTAAAAAGAAAAAGACATTATACCAAATACCATTTCAGCAAGCGTGCAATCTAAAGGCGCATAGCCCTAAAACAACTCGCACCACCTATTGGCCCCATAAAGCGCTCATAAAATATTATAAAAAAGGGTCAAAGGTGCAACGCATTAAACCCGCTACTCCTGAGTGGGATCTAGAAAATGTACTCCCAAAACTGTTCTTCCACTTTACTGAAGAATTATTTATTGAAGGCGGCGTTAAACAAAAAAATCTGCAAACAAGAAGTATCGAACGCTACACGAATTTCTATAACAATTTGAGCCCATTGAGTCTTAATGATGCTAGTGAACCAGAGAAATTGCACCAATGGGCACATGAAGAGTTCGAACGCTTAAATGAACAAACTACGCCTTGGCATTTATACAATTTTCTTCGAAGTGCTTCGCATCAAGAACTAACAGACCATTTGGATTTAAGCCTATTTGAACGTCCTGAACTACCCGCATTAGTCGATTCGTTTCGTCTGGACGTTTCTCAAGTCAATCGTGCTGTAACACTATTGCTTTCATCGCATAACGGTAATGCCATGCAACGGCTATTTGCAAGCATTGCTGTCATCCTTGGGTACTATGGCACAATGCGACGAAGTGAAGTACTCAGGCTGCGCCTTGGTGACATTAGAGTGAACGCTCAAAATAAGCAGCTTTTCGATATCGTCATAACACACACACCTGAAGGACGTACCAAAAACGGTAAAACCAGAATGGTCAGTGCTTTTATGCCGGCTTCAGCAGCCAAGCTAATTCGAATATTACTCAAAATAAAATCGGGCAGTTGTGACAGTAAGCCACTACTGGGCTTTGAACATGAATCTATTCATGTTCGCGCAAGCCAGTATCTTTATCCTGCGACTCAAGCACTCAAAATGCTATTTGGATCTAAAGTACGCTTTCATCATTTACGACACAGCGGAGCCGAATTACTTTACTTACAAGGACTACATCTCGTTTATCAGCGACGAGAATGTCACCTCAAAGAGATTCTTCAAGATGACGCGACTGTGGCAATGTTAACTCATGAAAGCTGTATACAACGATTTGATTTTTGGTTGGAAGGACGCCCGTTTTCCCAACTGAATACAGGGTTATTATTTGACGTTATTTCAAAACAATTAAGTCACGCCCATTATGCTACAACTCGACGCCACTACATTCATGGCATGGAGAGAATTGTTCCGTTACTGAGACCTGTTTGTCGACAATACTCTCGAGCAGAGCTTCGCTACTTACTCGATTTACCCGTCGGCTCAAATGATATATCACGCATTTTAAACACACTGTCTTCTGAGTATTCATCATTATCGGACAAGGACAAAAAACAATTTCAACCGATATTGAGTGAAAGCCAAGTGTTACAAAAATTAAAACGAAGCCAGTTTCCTTTTAAAAATAACACTTTACCCATTGAAAAAATGCTTTCTCTTGATGATGATTTTGCATCACTGTGGATAAGCTCAATGCCTGTTGATTACTTCGATAAGCAAGCCCCCATTTTCCATTACTTTTGCCAGAAACTCTTCACATCGCTGAACAAAGGAGATCTCGACTTTAAAACAGTCAATGATCAATGGCATCATCTTGCACAAGGGCAATATTTTAATTTTACCGCTAAAGAGCACACCGCACTTAACACTCTCGGCAAACCGCACATCATTATCCATACACCAAAAGCATCAAGCGTCGAAACACTTAATATTCAGTTCCAATGCCAATGCAATCAAAAAGTATTAGATGCATTTATGACTCTTTGCCATGTGGGTTCTTTTAAGCATTACAAAGCCAATTTTGTACTTCAACAAAATAGAAAAAGCCTTAAAAGTAATAAATTAAATATGGTTAAAACGCAATTTATGCGCAAAGGAGATAGCGTCAACAAGCAGAAAATACAAACCGGTAATACCCAGCTAATTGTCACTTTAGAAACCCAAATACCATCGAAAAAACTAAAACCAATACTTGATGGTTTTTTTACCCACTTAACAGCAAAATTAGGATGAATCTATATGTCGAAAATCATTTTTAAGCCGGAACATCATCAGCCCATCAGTCACCTACTTGAGATGGTAAACAAGTCAGATACCGAAGCTCGTATATCTTTTGTTATCGACGAAATGACATGCAAAATCATTGGCGGTATGGGGGATAACCTTCAAATAGTCAGCCTAGATACTGAGAAAAAATGGGGGATTAAGAATGGGGACTGGAGCATTTCGGCAAGTAGTCTGAAGCAATATTGGAACAATCAAAAGGAGCTGATTAAATCAAAAACTGATTTTTACATCGAAGTTAACTACAAGAAGAAAAGCACATATCCCTTTATTGATACATTAACAGAACACGAGTCTCGGCTCTATTTTCAAGCTAAATCAGCGATAGCTGAACACCTTGATTTTTTATCGCTCGCAGAGCAATCAAAGCAACATACATTATCAACATCCAAAGCAAAGGACATCATCAAAGCAGCTGAAACTCACACGCCATTTGATACCTTTGAAATCAATAAAGAGCGAGCACAAATTCGTATCGAACGCGACAACGAAATCATTCCCTATGCCATACCAGAGTCATTAAAGCCAGAATTCAACTTGCTGCTAAATAAAGATAGCGTTTCACAGCTCAGTAATCTCTGCGATTCCACTAGCGCTGAAACTGTTTCAATTTACATTGATGATGAACGGGCAATATTTAGTGATGGTAGCAGAGTTATTTCAAGCTCATTGCTGTCACTACGAGACTATGCTAACAAGAAAGAAATGTCATTTACTGTTGAGCAAAAGCTTGTTGTCAATATCTATACATTCAAAAAAGAAATCGAAAACTACCGTGATATAGCGTTAATCAAACAAGCAAATGAGGCGCTGCTATATATCGATAATCATTGCGTTATGTTCGCAGGCCTCACTGACGAAACAGGTGGTAATCGGTTTTTATCAGCAGAGCATATAGGGCAAACTCGACCAACAGTATACCGAATTGACTTAAGTGAACTGTCAAAGGTAAAAGTGAAGGACATCACCACTGCAACCCAAATCAAAATCCACATGTTACTTGGCAATAATGGCAAGCGAAAACTCGGCTTCTACAGTGACTGAGATGCGAATCAACCGTATCAAAGCGTATATGATATAGAGCTTGCACCTGAAAAAATGATTCAGGTACTCGACGCTAAAAAAGCACTGGAGCAGAAAATCAAAGAAAATGGCGGAGAAAAAGAGAAACAAGGCGATTTATTGGGGTTTGATGATGTTTAAACTAGCCACCGGCACACGAGCATAACATACCAACAATTTTGCTTTGGAAAATGGTCAATGTAAAAAGTTGAGCGTTTGACAACAAAATACTGGACAAATACACAGTGCTAGGTATATAACTGGGACTGGTTAACTAATAAGCTAAAAATTTAGCCTATTGGGAAACACAATGAGGTGATGGACTTGCGCGATTGGCAAGTTGAGTTCCCCTTAAAATAGCAGTTGGGAGAGAGTGGCGGCAACCACTCTCCCCCGTACCGGCTGCGACGACCTTTAACCCGTACCCAGCCGATGGCTAAATTCTAACGAATTCCATCGGATAGGGATAGATCTATTTGATGGAGGCCTATTATGGCTCAAATTCGCATTCGCCCCAATGGGCGTATTCAGTTCGACATACATCTTTATGGCTGCCGCTTTCGTGAAGGCACTAAATTGATGGCCACACCTAAAAACCTTGCAAACGCCAAAGCCACACTCAAAAAAATGAGTGCCGAAATCGACTTAGGCACGTTTCAGTATCGTGACTATTTTCCTAACAGTAAAAAAGTGGCTCAGTTTGAGCAACTGCAACGCGAAGCCCACCCCGACCGCCAATATCCTTTCTTTGATAACTTTGCCAACCAATGGTTTGAACGCAAAAAAGCGACATGGAAAAACAGTTATCAAGCCACCATACGGGCGGCATTAGATAAATACCTTATCCCAGAGTTTGGAAATACCTTAGTCAATGAAATCACCTTGTCACAGGTGGATTACTTTCGTCAGGCGTTAAAAGAAGGCGAGAAAAAAGACGGTTCACGCTTGTTGTCTAATCGTCGAATTAACTTTGTACTCTGGCCTCTGGTTGCCATCGTGAGTTTGGCCGCTGAAGAATGTAAGTTTGAATATCCACTAAGACGATATAAATCGCTCAAAGAAGAAAAGGCGGAATCCCATCCCATGACCATTGATGAGGTGCGCAAGTTTTTGGCTAAAGCACCGTTAAAGTGGAAGGATTATTTTATTATCCGATTTTGGACAGGCATGCGCAGTTGTGAGGTGCATGGTTTGGAATGGGAGCATATCGATTTTGACCACAAATTAATCCGAATTCGTCAAAATTGGGTTAATGGTGAAGTGTGTGATGTGAAAACACCAAAATCACGCCGTGAGCTTAAGATGTGTGACACCGTATTTGATGCGTTTAAACGTATTCAAGCCGTTAAAACCGGACGATCTAACTTTGTATTTATCGCGCCGACAGGCTTACCACCTTCAACGCATTTTATAAGTCGTAAATTGTGGTTCCCCACCTTAAAAGCCGCAGGCTTAAAACTCCGTCGACCTTATGAAACACGCCATACCGCTGCTGTGCTTCATATCGCTGCTCACGAAAACCCACTCTACATTTCACAAATGCTCGGTCATAGCGATACACGATTATTATTTGAAGTCTACGCTCCCTATGTCGCTAACGCTTCACGTCTAGATGGCAGTGCATTTGATTCATTGATGAGAAGTGAGGGATTGGGCTAATAACACCTGAGGTAGAAATTAACTTCCGCGCGACTAAATAAATGAAGTGAGTAAGCTAACATCTGAAAACTTCATCTATCAAGTATAAAGGCACAGCTTGGTTCTGAAGCCACATACATTTCATATTGTATTGTCTCTGATTTTAATGGCCTTGTTGATGATCTAATCATTAAGGTCCTGTCAGCCACTATTGGACAAAAGTATAGTCAATTCAAAAAATTATGGGACAACGAAGCCAAAAGAAAACTGGCCTAAGGACGCCATCCGCTCGACTTTAATCAATTAATCACCATCGACAGCCATCAAGACCATCTCGCCGTCATCAACTATTTAGACTCAATCAATAAACCCGCCATCATTATTGCTGCATCAGGCATGTGTACTGGCGGGCGGATCAGCAACTACCTCGCCTGCTTTTTATCCAAGCCTACCACCGACATCCTTTTTGTCGGTTACCAAGCCAGAGGCTCTACCGGCCGAGACATACAAACCTATGGCCCCCAAGGCGGATACGTCTATATTGACAAGATAAAGATAGACATCAAAGCCACCATCCACACCATCAGCGGCTACTCCGCCCACGCCGACCAACACAACCTCATCAACTTCGTCAAACGCATGCACCACAAACCAACCCACATCAGGTTCGTCCACGGCGACGACGAAGCAAAACAAGCATTAGCAAACGAATACCAAAAGATGCTGCCAGAGGCAGAAATTGAAATAGGTAAGGAATGATGAGCCTAGAAGCTGCGCAACTAAAAAGCCTAGATCGCTGCTAGGATGCTAGGATGCTAGGATGCTATAAAATCTAAAATTATTTGTTCACTTCCCACCGCTGAAAGTTGGGTTAGTAATGATAACGGCATGAAATAATTGTGATGGCCTGATCATCAGCCGCGTAAATTAACCTATTTGTGTCATCAATTCGACGTGACCAAAAACCAGATAAATTTTCTTTTAATGGCTCAGGTTTACCTATACCTTCAAATGGTGAACGCTTCACATCGCTGATAAGTTTATTAATACGTTTAAGCGTCTTTTTGTCTTGGGTTTGCCAATGCAGGTAATTACCCCAAGCTTCATCAGTCCAAGATAATAAACGCTGACGACTACTCATCTATCAACTCTCGAGCTGTTGTTTGACCTGCTCGATATTGCCCTATTGAACGATTCAGGTGCTCCGCGTTTTCTGGAGAACGAAGTAAGTAAACAGTTTCCATTAGGCTATTGTAATAATCCAATGACATCACAACAGCGTCTTCTGAATCTCTTCGCGTAATTACGGTTGTATCGGCGTCATTAACCACACCGTCCAATACTGCTTTTAAGCTATTTCTAGCTTCTGTAAAAGATACAATTCTCATAAAACCTCAACATGTACATTAAATGGAACAAGTATAGTTCGAGTGACCACACTTGTACATTAAATTGAATATAATAGATTTTTCAGCAGCTAATGCCCCAATTAGGGGAGATGGTGAGCCACCCCATAGTGAAGAGCCTGAGCCACCATTCTGGTTTTGCTTTACATTGGTACTAGTATCTTTAATACCACTACTATTTTGCTTACCAACATCAGACTTGAAGCGCCCTGGGTTATTAGTAAAGACCATTGCATCTTTTACATCGCCCTTACTGCCAGAAGTTACGTAAGTGTTACCATTACTGTCTTTGCCAACTGTACCAATCCTTTTTGCAATCTGCATCTGTAATAGCTTTTGTCTCACCGCTCTTCCAACTACCAGAGCAGTCAGACATGTTGTCTTCTGCCTGACAATACCCCGTCGGATCAACCACACTCATCGGGTTATTCAAAATATACGAGTAAGGATTAGCACTCTGGCTATTCTCTGGGAACTGCAAAAACGGGCCAACACTTAAAAAACGACCTATGTTGAAATCGTACATCCGCCCGTTCATGTAAATTAATCGAGCAGAATCATTTCATAATCATAGCAAATACCGTAGCCACAAGTTTTTTAGCTAGACGAATTATTTGAAGCATTGCTGCCCTCCCAAAGTATGGTAACCTTTACTACACTTTAGATAGGTGAGATCACAGTAAAAATATACATCACCGATTAATTTGAAAAGCTGATGTATAAAGCCAAACTAGATGATGATGTCATCGTAAAGGTAGCCAATGAGCTGGATAATGGTCTACATGATGGTGAGCTGCAAAGTGGGAGCCCATATAAAAAACGGATCCCTTCACCAGGCCAAGGCAAGCGAGAATCAAATCGAAGTGTGATCGCTATCCAAAAAGGTGACCAATTCTTTTTTATAGATGGCTGGCGAAAAAAAGACGTCCCTAAAAAAGGCAAAGAGATCCCAGATAAGCTAATGGAAACCTATAAATTAATTGGTGATAGCTTCCTGAGTTTTACAGACGAACAGATAAAGCAGAACATCTTAGATGGTCAGCTAAGAGAGGTAAGAAATGACGGATAAACGTTTAGAAAAGATGCAAGCAATGGCGAAGCACTTTAGTGAAAACGGCTCTGTTGATCAACTCACCATGCGTAAAATTGATGCCCTCGCAATGAGTGCAAAGAAAGAAGATATGACCGCTGCCAGAATTCAACTATTACGAAAGCGAGAGCACATTAGCCAAGGCGTTCTTGCTACCGTTCTCAATATGAGTAGCGAAAGTGTTCAGAAGTGGGAACAGGGCAAAACCAAGCCTCAAGGGGCTGCATTGCGTCTATTAAACATTATCGATAAGAAAGGCATTATGGCTGTCATATAGTATGAGTCACATTGGATTTAAAGGCTCATCAATAGCGGCTAAACGATAAAGGCTCCGACAAGGAAGCCTTTATCAAGCCAACGCTAATCACGAGCCGACGGATGTGTCTTATTATACACTTCACGTAATTTCATCATGCTTGCATGAACCAAGGACGCCACCCACTCGACTTCAACCAACTCATCACCATAGACAGCCACCAAGACCACCTCGCCGTAATCAATTATTTAGACTCAGTTAATAAACCCGCCATCATCATCGCCGCATCCGGCATGTGCACCGGCGGGCGGATAAGCAACTACCTCGCCCGCTTTTTATCAAAACCCACTACAGACGTACTGTTTGTCGGCTACCAAGCCAGAGGCACTACCGGCCGCGACATACAAACCTATGGCCCACAAGGCGGATACGTTTACATCAACGAACTCAAGATAGATATCAAAGCCGCCATCCACACCATCAGCGGTTACTCCGCCCATGCCGACCAACACAACCTCATCAACTTCGTCAAACGCATGCACCACAAACCCAGCCACATCAGAATCGTCCACGGCGACGACGAAGCCAAACAGGCACTAGCAAAGGAATACAAAAAAATGCTGCCAGAGGCAGAGATTGAAATAGGTACAGAATAATAAAAAGAAACATTATGGGCTGAACTAGACAGCCAGAACTCGATGTATGGATTGCTTTTATTTAGACAACAACAATTTAGGACTGTAGATAAGTGTTGTCTATACATCGATCTAGGATAGACAAATAAATTGAGAATAAATTAATAGTTTCAGGGTTTTAAAGGCTATCGTATTAAATGAAAAATAGAGCATGACTTAACAAAAATGCTTTGTTCTGATTAATTAAAGTATCGTGGCATCGAGGTATAACCGCATTAACAACATCATGACACTAATGTGTAATCATTTGGGGAGGCACTAATAAAATAGTTTCCGGTAACAAACATATTTTATCAGAGCACATTTGTAAATTGAGCTTAATGGGTATTCTAGTGTGCTGTAATTGCTGGTTGTCCAATAAGATCTGAATGGTCGAATCATAAACACTCAGCATATTCTTACTAAATGATAAACTGACTCGTTTAGCTTCTGGAAAGTCTGCCTTCACGGGGTCATCATTAATAAAATGGATAGCGGTAGGGATCAGTTTTTTATCCAATGGCTTATTCGAATTAATGTGCCAGCCACCAGCTAGGTTAATTTGTAATATTAAATCCTTGCCTACCGTTACAAAATTGACAACCCCTTTACCTCTTCCGATAAAATAAGGTGATCGATTATTACGGGCAGTTTTGTCTGCAGCAGACAATAAAGACAATTGCGATATCGTTAATGGCGACTGAACTGATTTTGCCATCAACCCAGCCATCATATCAGTCATCTCAGGCTCTCCAGTGGCCAAATATAATTGTTTGTAGGCATTTATTGCCATAGCCACCATTGAGGGCAGTTGATCATCGACGGCAAGTAATAATGAATCTGTGTTGTCTACCAACATCCCCATTTGATGGCTCAATTTAATGGCTAAAGCCAAATCATTGGAATTACCGCTAATACCGTACTTCGACAACAATGCCTGAATAAAGAGCGCATAATCATCGAGCTTTGCATCGACCGAGGCCCTGCCATCATAAACAATACGATAAAGCTGGCCATCGCGATAAAACAGTTGATTTAATTGATCAATATATTGGTACATCTTGCGCTGAATTTGCTCATCTAACGTTGCCGAATACATCTCTGCTAACGCAATAGCATATAAAGCATTCCAGGACAAAATGCCTTTTTGATCAGCCATGGGAAAAGGAGAACCGTCTTTGCGCAGTTGACTCAATGCGTTAATGGTTTTAGCCGATGGTAAATTGATAGAGTGTAGAGAAAATAATTTACTCTCAGGTGAATGCTTAAAAAGTGATTGTTGTTCATCAGAAAGCCGTGAAAGATCTTCAATTGTAGTCTGGTAATAACCACCTTCAATATCATTAGATAATGCAGACAAAGACGAAACATAATAGCCATTATATTTCATTTTTGATTCAACAAACTCAATCGTTTGATTAGCAATATCAATATACTGCGTCATGCCTGTTATCAAATAAAGCTTAACCAAAACACGTATAAGTTGTGCTTGATCATAAAGCATTTTTTCGAAATGAGGCTTTTCCCAGTCACCCGTTTCAGAGTAACGATGCATGCCGCCATCAATAAAATCATAAGTAGGGCTAATTAAAAAACTATCCCCTTGTGATTTTACAATATCTACATATTCAACATTAGCCATTTTGTCGTATTCAGCTAAAAGGTGTAGCAGCCATTCAGCTCGTAAAAAGCGCGGTGAATCATGGCTTTGCTCTTGCGTTAGCACAGCCATAACATCTTCAAGTAAGCGGGCATAACTTTCAGGCAATAAAAAGTCGTCTAATGAAATTTTTTGACTTGAAAACAAATGATTCTGAAGTGACTTAGCCTTACGAGTGAGTTTGTCAGGATTAGCTGACCATTTTGAAGAAAGTACCTTTAATAAACTGAGCAATGAAGGTTGAGACAGATAAGAGTCAATCCAAAGAATATCCCCGTCAGGAGTTAAGATAACTTGGATAGGCCAACCTGGGTTTCCTGTCATTCTTTCAAGCGCTAAGCGATATTTAGCATCAACTTCAGGTAATATTTCGCGGTCAATCTTCACATTAATAAAGTGATTATTTAATACCGTGGCGATATCGGTGTCAATATAGCTTTCATTTGCAAGTACATGACACCAATGACAGGTGTCATAACCAATAGACAAATAAACAAGCTGGTTTTGCTTTTTGGCTAGAGCCAAAATATTATTTGACCAAGGCTGCCAATGTATCGGCTGCAATGCATGCCTTAACAAGTAAGGCGAGTCTTCAAGCACAAGCCTATTAATATAATCGGGGGTTTGACCCATATTCAGAATATTTTGATCAATAAACCACTGCTTTCTTATTTCAAATTGCTTAAGTAAACGCTGTTCACTTGGAGCTTCACTGCCGACACTTTGGTTGCAATAAAGCGTAAAACAACAAAGCATAAACAGAATACATCTCACCATCATGGCTTTGTAGCACCATAGGTCAATGTATAGCGATGATTTGCTTGTAAAGGACCAAATTGCTGGCGCTTGCCATTAGGCCAAATAACCATCACTCTTACACTGTTATCTTTTCCTAAACCAAAAAGTTGTTCTTTAGGGTGCACCGACATATAACCTTGGCTGCCACTCACTTGGCGCCAACCGTAGCCTTTATCACCAAAACCAACAATAATTTGAGCACCAATACCGTCAAGGTTAACACCCTCTGCTGGTAAACCTTTTACACGCAACTTTAACCAATTATTGTTAAGTGTCTCAGCCTTATTTTCAAATAACTTAGCCTTGTCATGATAATTATTAACTAACACATCTAAGTCACCATCATTATCGAAATCTAAGTAAGAGGCAGAACGAGAATTACCGATAAAATCCAAACCACTTTGAACAGAAGTATTGACTAAACCACCCGCTTCATTCAAAAAGAATACGTTACTTGCTTTAGCTGCATCAGGAAATTCAGCGTTAACACTTTCACCGGTAATAGGGTCGGCATAATAAGGGTTACTAGTTGAATAAACATAATAATCATTCATGCCATTAAGCACATAGAGATCATCGTCACCATCATTATCGGCATCAAAAAATTCGGCATCCCAAGCCCAACCGGTTGATGAATATCCACGTCCTACTTTATCGCTGCGTTGATATTTTAATGCACCTTTTGAATCAAAACTGGAAATGAAGAGGTCATTACCTTCAACAACTCGCATATTGGCAAGTTTATCGGGATTAAACTCAGCTTGTGTCTCTTCACTCGGCAATACATATTTTTGATCTTTGTTCATGGTCACAATATTAGAGATATACACATCGGCGATACCATCGTGATTCAAATCACTTAAGCCTATATTCATTGTATATGACGGTTTGCTCGTTCCAATTTTATCTGCGTAATCAACAAAAGCCTTGCCTTGTTTATTGATGTAGTAACTATTAACACCAAAATCGTTACCCACTATTAAATCTTGCCAGCCATCCATATTTAAATCGGCATGCGTTACAGCTTGTCCCCAGCCTTTATTATTGGCGCCTAGGGCATCTTTAGCTTGCTCAAAAACAAAGTTACCCTTATTAATGAACAGCACATTTTCGCCACCGTTATCATTACGACGCTTTAAGGTTGGTAAATCACCTTTAAGATAATTGCCAAAATATTCAATATAAATATCTAGTAATCCATCATTATTAACATCAACAGTAGTAGCTGGACCGCCAACCATGCCAGCGCCACCTAGTGCCGCTATAGCCGTCACATCTGTAAAACGGCCATCGCCATTGTTACGGTATATTCGATGAGGCTCATCAACATAAGTGATCATAATGTCTTGATCGCCATCATTGTCCCAATCGGCTATCAAAGGTTGCCTTGGCTCACCGGGGAGTTTTTTTGCCGCATTAACACCAGGACGTTGGCTGATATTCTGTAAACCTGATTGCAAAGTTACATCTTCGAAAAAGCTGCCACTATTATAAAATAATTTATTGCCAGCACCACTTAATAGCAAAATATCAACAAGTCCATCGCCATTAATATCTTCTGCCGCCACGCCACTGCCACCAAAGGCTGGAGGAATAGTCGAAATCCCGGTATTAGCATCTTTATTCAAATAACTCCTTAACTGACGACTGAGCCAATCAGACGAGCGATGTTCAAAATCTATTTTTTGCTTATCTGTCACGTTATCAAAATAACGGATCACTTTATTATCCTGATTGCCCGCAGACATAATCACCGGAGCAGGCAATATTTCAGGCTGGTACTGATGGTAATTATTCACTTCTTTCTTGATGGACTCATAAGCACTTGTCACTAATGCTGAAGATAACTCACTCTGATTATTTAACTTTCCTAATTCACCCGCTCGTCTTAATAACAACACACCGTAATGGGCAATCGCCTCAGACAATAATTCCGCAGCAAAAGGATCCGCCTCTAACTTAACTTGTTGCCCTAAGTCAGATAATGCTTCTTTGAAATATAACCAATGCAATCCAGAGTCTCTAAACGAATCCATATCATAGGATTCAATGACAACTTGTTTATCTTGAGGATATTGTTGATAAAATATTACATCTTCATATTCATTTACAGAATGAGGCAACAATTGCTGCATCGCGATCGCGACATCAGCTTCTTTTATCACATTAGCCTTCCCTGCTTGTGCTTGAGATTGCAAAT
>NZ_JACJFI010000081.1 GCF_014164505.1 Shewanella sp. SG41-4
AGTGTGATTAAGTAGTGTGATTAAGGAGTGTGATTAAGTCGTTTTATTGCAAACTGGCCGAAATATTGGTTTTGTAAAATGTGGTAGGTCCAATGAACTAAACTCATAAGTATGTTGCTTTATCATTGGCTTAAAAACGGTCTGCCGACGCTTCTATTACTATAAGAAATTGCTTGGCACAGTAAATGCATTCAGCTAGTCAAATGTTATTTTTTTGACGGAGCGACCATGTATTTAGCACGAGCGTTAACACATACAGATCATTCAGACTATGAGTTACCTGCGTCAGCTTCGTCTATCACTACAACTGATACAGAGGCGGAATCGCCAGCTATTGGGATTGATTCAGTTCAGCAGCGTAATGTGAACTTTGCTACCAACTTAGCAACTAACTTAGCCACTAATTCTGCCACTCCCGTTATCAGTACTTATTCTAGTAAGGCCGCCAATATGTCAAATCAAATGGCGCATATTCTTCAAGCCATGCCATCTGGTGTGGTGATCCTTGATGGTGACGGTGTGGTTACGTTAGCCAATCCAGTTGCAACCGAACTATTAGGACGACCTCTGCAGGGGGCTCGTTGGTTTGATATTATTCATCGCGCTTTTGCCCCACAAGATGATGACGGCCATGAAGTGTCGCTTAAAAATGGTCGACGAGTAAAATTGGCTATTACACCATTAGCGCCTGAACCTGGGCAGTTGATTGTGTTAACAGATCTCACTGAAACGCGTTTATTGCAGAAAAACTTGTCTCATTTACAACGTTTATCGGCATTAGGCAAAATGGTGGCGACATTAGCACATCAGGTGCGCACCCCATTGTCTGCAGCTTTGCTGTATGCCTCTAATCTTGCTAGCCCTAAATTATCTGATTCTGCTAGGTCTAAGTTTCAATCTAAATTGGTCGACCGGCTTAATGAGCTTGAACGTCAAGTTAATGACATGTTGTTAATGGCAAGAGGGCGTCAGGATGGGATGGCAGAATCAGTCTCAATGGATGAAATCATTAGCCAAGTAATGGCCAGTTGCGAACCGATAGCAGATAAAAAACATTGCCAGCTTGTTGTGGAAGATACTTCACATTCATTGATGCTTGCCAATGCGAATGCTCTCAGTTCTGCGGTGAATAATCTAGTGATGAATAGCCTTGAAGCAGGCGCAACAAAAATAAAAGTCAGTGCCAGCGAAACACCAGATGGGCTATTGTTAGATGTCATCGACAATGGAAAAGGGCTCGAGCCGTCTATGCAACAACAAATACTTGAACCCTTTTTTACCACTAAAAGTCAGGGTACAGGATTAGGGTTAGCGGTTGTGCAGTCGGTCGTGCGCAACCATGGCGGACAAATTCAGTTATCGTGCAAGCCGGGTATGGGTTGCCATATTAGGTTGAGTTTTCCGCACATGAACAAAGCAAGTGATCAGGAGGTGAAGCGTGGCTGAAGCAAATATTCTATTAGTTGAAGATGATGCCGATTTACGTGAGGCATTGCTTGATACCCTAATGCTTGCCCATTACGACTGTGTTGATGTGGGTAGTGCTGAAGAGGCCATTTTAGCCTTAAAAGCAAACCATTTTGATATGGTGATTAGCGATGTGCAGATGGACGGTATTGGTGGTATGGGGTTGTTGGGTTATTTACAACAGCATCAACCTAAACTGCCTGTATTGTTAATGACCGCTTATGCCACTATTAACAGTGCCGTGAATGCGATGAAATTAGGTGCCGTGGATTATTTGGCTAAACCGTTTGCGCCTGAAGTGCTGTTGAATCAGGTATCACGTTATTTACCTTTAAAACAAAATCATGATAAGCCTGTGGTCGCTGATGAGAAAAGTTTAGCGCTGTTGTCGCTGGCTCAGCGGGTAGCTGTGTCTGATGCATCGGTAATGATCATGGGTCCAAGTGGCTCAGGTAAAGAAGTGTTAGCGCGCTATATTCACCAACATAGTCAACGCCATGATCAGCCGTTTATTGCGATTAACTGCGCAGCAATACCTGAAAATATGTTAGAAGCCACTTTATTTGGTTACGAAAAAGGCGCATTTACGGGCGCTTATCAAGCCTGCCCAGGTAAGTTTGAACAAGCCCAAGGCGGCACTATATTACTTGATGAAATATCTGAAATGGAACTTGGCTTACAAGCTAAATTGCTTAGGGTATTACAAGAGCGCGAAGTAGAGCGTTTAGGTGGTCGTAAAACCATTAAACTTGATGTGCGAGTGTTGGCTACTTCAAACCGAGATTTAAAAGCCATGGCGACCTCGGGTGAGTTTAGGGAAGATTTATACTACCGAATTAATGTGTTCCCGTTAACGTGGCCCGCGCTGCATCAACGTCCGGCTGATATATTACCGCTTGCGCGCCATTTACTGATTAAGCATGCTAAAGCATTTAATATGGCTTCAGTGCCTAAGCTTGATGACGCTGCAACTCGTCGTTTATTAACTCATCGTTGGCCCGGTAACGTGCGCGAGTTAGATAATGTTATTCAACGAGCACTGATATTACGGGTTAATGATGATATTGGTGTCAATGACATTATTTTAGATTCTGCCGATGTTAATTTGGTTGCAACAGAATATGTTGATGCGGATAAACCTGCCGAAGTTGACGGTTTAGGTGACGAACTAAAAGCCCAAGAACATGTCATTATTTTAGAAACCCTTAATCAATGTCAGGGTAGTCGAAAAATGGTCGCTGAAAAACTCGGTATAAGCGCCCGTACGCTACGTTATAAAATGGCCAAAATGCGTGATATGGGTATTCAATTACCTGCGTAATGTAAATGCCTGTTAACTAACCGTTAGTTAACATTATGATTTTATAGTCTAATAAGTCTATTTTTTATCGTTCACCTACGTGAAAGTGACCTGTTTGTTTTAATGGATAGGTTACTTTTGCTTGTGCTATTCCCCCCTGTTATCTACTAATCTCACACTAATTGTAATACTGGCACCTAAATTGCTTTAACTCTATATCAGTTATTATTGTCGTCAAAAAGTCGACGAAAGGGAGTTACATCATGCAGATTAGCGCAAATCCATTAATGCAAGAAATGCAATCGCTTCGCGGCGAAATAGCCCCTTCTATTGGTTCATCTATTCGTCCTAACCTTACCCAGCAAGTGAATAACACCACGGGTGCTGATTTCAGTCAGTTACTGTCTCAAGCTGTGGGTAGCGTCAATGAACTGCAGCAATCATCATCAAGCTTAGCGACTCGTTTAGACATGGGCGACACTACTGTGACCTTGTCTGATACTGTTATTGCGCGTGAGAAAGCTGGCGTTGCCTTTGAGGCCACGGTGCAAGTACGTAATAAACTTGTCGATGCTTATAAAGAAATTATGAGTATGCCTGTTTAGTTGCAGACTGTTTTGAGCACTAGATTACATAACAACATCAGATATAGCAGGTACGCATTGTGAGCACAGACATTATGGTAGGTTCGGATTCAACAGCCGATGGCGGTGTCCAACAAGAGAACAAATCTGGACTACTTGGCGGCGGCATTGGTGGTGCAGATATGATGCGTCAAATCATCATGATTCTGGCTCTAGCGATATGCCTTGCTTTGGCTGTTTTTGTGATGATGTGGGCCCAAGAGCCTGATTATCGCCCACTTGGGAAAATGGAAACAGCTGAGATGATCCTAGTCTTGGATGTGCTTGATAAAAACCAAATCGATTATCAAATTAACGTCGATGTGGTAAAAGTGCCTGAAGACAAATATCAAGAAGTAAAATTACTGCTCAGCCGTGCAGGTGTTCAAAGTAGTACTCAAGCAAATGATTACTTAAGCCAAGATAGTGGTTTTGGTGTCAGTCAGCGTATGGAACAAGCGCGCTTAAAACAAAGCCAAGAGCAAAACTTAGCCAGAGCCATAGAAGAGTTAAAAAGCATTAGTCGTGCGAAAGTGATATTAGCGTTACCAAAAGAAAATGTTTTCGCCCGTAATGCATCCAAGCCTAGTGCGACAGTGGTCGTCAATGTTCGCCGTGGTGGTTTAGGCCAAGAAGAGATTGATGCCATTGTTGATATCGTTGGCTCGGCTGTTCAAGGGCTTGAACCTGCTCGTGTGACGGTAACCGATTCAAATGGTCGCTTACTCAATTCCGGTAGCCAAGATGGCACGTCCGCGAGAGCTCGTCGTGAGCAAGAGCTCGTACAGCAGCAAGAGGCTGAATACCGTAAGAAAATCGAATCAATCTTGATGCCAATTTTAGGGCCTGAGAATTTTACTTCTCAAGTCGATGTTAATATGAACTTTACCGCAGTAGAGCAAACTGCCAAGCGTTTCTCACCTGATTTACCCGCGATACGCAGTGAAATGACCATCGAGAGAAACTCATCTGGTCAAAACTCTGGCGGTATTCCTGGTGCGCTAAGCAATCAACCACCAATGGAATCTGATATTCCGCTAGTGGCGGGTGAAGCGACAACCTCAACTGTGTCTGGTGACTCTTCAAAAGAAGCCACGCGTAATTATGAATTAGACACTACCATTAGTCATACTCGTCAACAAATTGGGGTGGTTCGTCGTGTAAGCGTGTCAGTTGCGATTAACTTTAAACCCGGACAAGTGGATGAAAATGGGGTGGTTGCTCGGGTACCGAGAACAGAACAAGAGTTAACTAATATTCGCCGTTTATTAGAAGGTGCGGTAGGTTTTAGCACTCAACGTGGCGATGCGCTGGAAGTGGTAACCGTTCCGTTTATGGATCAATTAATTGAAGAGCTTCCTGAGCCAGATATGTGGGAGGAGCCTTGGTTCTGGCGTGCGATTAAACTGGCGTTGGGTGCAATTGTTATATTAGTGCTTATTCTAGCGGTAGTGCGACCTATGCTTAAGAAGCTAACCAATCCTAATGGAATCAACATGCCTGACGATATTCGCTCAGGACATGAGTTAGCCGAAATTGAAGATCAATATGCAGCAGATACCTTAGGTATGCTGAATACCAAAGAGGCGGAATACAGTTATGCCGATGACGGATCAATTCAAATACCTAATTTGCATAAAGATGATGATATGATTAAAGCAATTAGAGCGTTAGTGGCAAATGAGCCTGAACTTTCCACTCAAGTGATTAAAAACTGGTTACAAGACAATGGCTAATGAAAAGAAAGATAAAGCTAAAGTAGAGAAATCGACAGCATTTGATCCAGAGTTAGTTACTGGAGTTGAAAAAACAGCTATTTTACTGCTCAGCTTAAGCGAAGCGGATGCAGCGTCAATTTTAAAACACTTAGAGCCTAAGCAAGTGCAAAAAGTGGGTATGGCGATGGCAGCAATGGATGACTTTGGTCAAGAAAAGGTCATTGGCGTTCACCAATTATTTTTAGACGATATTCAAAAGTTCTCTTCCATTGGCTTTAACAGTGAAGAATTCGTCCGTAAAGCGTTAACCGCTGCATTAGGTGAAGATAAAGCCGGTAATTTGATTGAACAAATTATCATGGGCAGCGGCGCTAAAGGTCTTGATTCATTAAAATGGATGGATGCACGCCAAGTAGCCACCATTATTCAAAATGAACATCCGCAGATCCAAACGATTGTGTTGTCGTATTTAGAACCCGATCAAGCCGCTGAAATCTTTAGCCAGTTCCCTGAAAATACCCGTTTAGATTTGATGATGCGAATTGCTAATCTTGAAGAAGTTCAGCCTGCGGCATTGCAAGAATTAAACGACATTATGGAAAAACAATTTGCCGGCCAAGGCGGTGCGCAAGCAGCCAAAATGGGTGGCTTAAAAGCGGCTGCCAATATCATGAACTACCTCGACACTGGTGTTGAGAGTCAAATCATGGAAACCATGCGTGAGTCAGATGAAGAAATGGCGCAACAAATACAAGACATGATGTTTGTATTTGAGAACCTCATTGACGTTGACGACCGTGGTATTCAGGCCTTGTTACGAGAAGTGCAGCAAGATGTGCTGATGAAAGCACTCAAAGGTGCTGATGAAGCATTGAAAGAGAAAATCCTGGGTAATATGTCTAAACGTGCAGCAGAATTGCTTCGTGACGACTTAGAAGCCATGGGACCAATACGTATTAGCGAAGTTGAAGTTGCACAAAAAGAAATTCTGTCTATTGCCCGTCGACTCAGTGACAGCGGTGAGATTATGCTAGGCGGCGGTGGCGGCGACGAGTTCTTGTAACCACTCCCATATTCATTAATGTGACAGTAATGGCGGGTATTTCTATTTGGATATCCGTCAGCTATCTGTATTATTAGGTTGTTGCTAGTACACGTGACACTGTCTACTAGTGTTATTATTTTTGTTTTGAGCCAATGTTTTTAACAACACAAGTGATGAATTATGCCTGAATCAAAATCGCCTAAAGATGCACTTAATACGGATAACGAGTATGAATTTAGCCATTGGCAATTACCTGATATTACCAAAGATAGTAGTCTAGAACCTTCAAATTTTTTTGGTCATTTCGCTGAAGCTCACAAGCCTACTCCTGTTACTGGGGCCGAGAAATCTATGGCGCCACCGACCATGGCGCAAATTGAAGACATCCGCGCTGCAGCTGAGCAAGAAGGGTTTGATCAAGGTAAACAAGAAGGTCATCAACAAGGCGTAGAACAAGGGCGTTTAGAAGGGCTAGAGCAGGGCCATCAGCAAGGTTTTACTCAAGGTGAGCAACAAGGATTAGAGGCTGGGCAAATTAAAGTCAATGAGCTTGTTGCACAACTTAGCCACATTATTTCCCAATTCGAGTTGCCACTTTCCATCTTAGATAACGAAATTGAAGCTGAACTGTTAGCCATGACAATCAGTTTAGCTAAATCGGTTATTGGCCATGAACTTAAGACTCATCCAGAGCATATATTATCGGCGCTACGTCAAGGCGTTGACGCACTTCCATTAAAAGAGCAGCGGGTTAAATTACGCTTTAATCAAGCGGATGCTGATCTCGTTAACCAATGTTACAGCAATGATCAACTGCAAAAAAATCAGTGGCAAATCGATATCGATCCGACGTTATCAAATGGTGACTGTATGATTGAAAGTGTCCGTTCTTCTGTAGATTTACGGGTAGAACAGCGTATTAGCCAAGTGTTCAGTGAGTTAGATGCTCAGTCGAATCAGTTAGCTAAAAATGTGCTGCAGCAAAAATCAACTCATCCACAATATCAAACCACATCAGTCGATAACTTTAGTGAACATCAGCAAGCCGCTGAGCTTGCTGGCAGCATTGATAGTTCTGACAGTGCAGAAAAGCAAGATACTCATCAAGCTGATTTGGCAGAGCAGGGGAAAGAGCAGAGCGCTGATACTGTTTCTGAACAGGTAGATCAACAAATTGATGTTTCTTCGGCAGCGTCAACCGATACTGTCGATTCTTATGCTGAAGAATCTGATGCTGTTTCGACTCTCGACACAAGCACGACGCTCAATACAAATGCACCTCTTAATTCAAATGCACCTCTCAATTCAAGTGCGCCTCTCAATACAAATGCACAAGCTGACACCTCAATAGCTGATAAAGTCGCAGATGCTCAGCAACAGACGAAAGACCTATCTCAAGGAAATACCGATGAGCACTCGTCAACATAAACTACTTAACAAATTTGCGGTACATCATAAACACGTGTTACCGCTGCGACCGGTTGCAAGTGGCCAGTTGGTTAGGGTTGTTGGTTTAACGCTTGAAGCGACAGGGTGCCGCGCACCTGTTGGTAGTTTATGCTCTATTGAAACCATGGTTGGTGAGTTGGTTGCTGAGGTTGTCGGCTTTGATGACAAACTACTGTATTTAATGCCTATTGAAGAGCTCAGAGGCGTATTGCCTGGCGCTCGTGTACAGCCATTAGGTGAACAGTCGGGATTAAATGTAGGCTTATCATTATTAGGCAGAGTATTAGACGGTAGCGGCGTGCCGTTAGATGGTTTAGGCCCGCTTAATACAGATCAACATGCATCACGTCATGGTCCTTATATTAATCCATTATCACGACGCGCGATTACTGAACCGTTAGATGTTGGTGTTCGTGCTATCAACTCGATGTTAACGGTTGGTAAAGGGCAACGAATGGGCTTGTTTGCTGGTTCTGGTGTGGGTAAAAGTGTGCTGCTTGGCATGATGACACGAGGATCTAAAGCCGACATTATTGTAGTGGGATTAGTGGGTGAGCGTGGTCGTGAAGTTAAAGAGTTTATTGAAGAAATTTTAGGTAAAGAAGGTCGTGCTCGCTCGGTAGTTGTGGCTGCACCAGCTGATACTTCTCCGTTAATGCGCTTACGAGCCTGTGAAACCTCCACTCGCATCGCCGAGTATTTTAGAGATTTAGGTTACGATGTACTATTGCTGATGGACAGTTTAACTCGTTACGCACAAGCACAACGAGAAGTCGCTCTTGCAGTAGGCGAGCCGCCTGCCACCAAAGGTTATCCACCTTCTGTATTCGCTAAGTTACCGCGTCTGGTCGAGCGAGCGGGTAATGGCGGTGCCGGACAAGGTTCAATTACCGCTTTTTATACTGTATTGACCGAAGGTGACGACCAACAAGATCCTATCGCCGATGCTTCTCGAGCAATTTTAGATGGCCACATTGTATTATCTCGTCAGCTTGCTGATTCGGGCCATTATCCCGCTATTGATGTAGAAGCATCGATTAGCCGTGTTGCGCCGATGGTGATCAGTGAAGAACATTTAGAGGCGATGCGTAAAGTTAAACAGATGTATTCGTTGTATCAGCAAAATCGTGACCTGATTTCAATTGGGGCGTACTCACAAGGCAGCGATCCTAGGATTGATAATGCCATACGTTTACAACCTGCAATGAATGCCTTTTTACGGCAGGGATTTAAAGAACCGATGACGTTTGAAGAAAGCCGAGTGATGTTGATGCAAATTGCCGCACAGTGTCAGGGGTAATGTAAATGACTCGAACTGACCCACTATTAACAGTACTGAAGTTAGCCACGGCAGCTGAAGATCAAGCTGCATTACAGCTTAAATCGGCGCAATTCGAAAAACAAAAACGCCAAGGGCAGTTGGATGCGCTAAACAACTATCGTTTAGATTATATGAAACAGATGGAAGGGCATACGGGCACTACATTGCGTGCTAACCAGTACCATCAATTCCATCAGTTTATTCGTCAAGTGGATAGCGCGATTATTCAGCAAGTTGCCGCCGTTAAAGACGCCGAGAAACAGGTGGGATACCGTCAAATTCATTGGCAAGAAAAACAACAAAAACGTAAAGCGGTAGAAATGCTATTAAGCCAAAAAGCAACTAAAGCGATGGTAATAGAAGCTAAGCGCGAACAAAAAATGTCGGATGAATTTGCTATGCAACAATATTTTCGCCGAAAAATTAAATAACAACTATCGCACATTATCTATTTTATTGTTAATTTCACTGTCAGTGATACACCTGCATCGTTATCACCATATGTACCTTACCAATACTTATTCAGTTTTAATCACACAAAATCATTTTAATAAATATCAATTGGCATTTAAATTGCTTAATAATATTAAATAAAACAATAATCGTCAGTGAAGTGACAGTATCTGTAGATGGATACAACTCTTTATAGCGGTATTGAGTCACTTTAAAGTACATTGTTAAGTTCGCCTTTTTTGATGTTGTTAGAGCAATGTAGGCGATAAATAACGTTAACCTCACATTATTGAGTGGAGCAGATTATGCAGCAGTTGAGCAATATTTTACTTGGCAATAGCAGTAAAGCCGCTGATGCAGGTAGCAAAGAAATGATACAAGGTGTTGAAAATACATCATTCTTATCTGCTTTTCATCAGGCTAACCAATCTGGTTTAGCTAAATTGCCGGTTAGTAATGTCTCGCCAATTGTCTCTCGTGAAGTTTTGTCGGTGGTTGAATCTGATGCGATAGTCGACCCTTTAACAGATGTTACAGATCCAACTAATGCCAGTAACACTGAAAATGGTGCCGATATGGAGCTTATTTTTGCTCAACTTAATATGGCTGACTCACTCAGTAAATCTCATCCTTCAGACGGAAATATCTTGCCGCATACTGATCAACGTGACTGGTCTGGGAATAAGAGATTAGATATTCCAACTGAATTGACCGAGTCTAAAGAGGCCAGTTCTATTGCTGAAGAAAGCATATTAGATGATTTATTTTCTGATTTAATTGAAGTTCCCAATGATTCTGTCAGTTCAAAAGATTTTTTGACTCAACTAACAGCAGAAGAACGTCAAGAATTGACCGTCTTTTCTGGATTATCCCTAGTAGAAGTGGTTGAGTTAGATAACCAAAATTTAACTCAATTAGTCAATGATTTTAATTTACAACAGCCTGTAGTTGATGATTCTATACTTGAACTAGCTGCAGCTGGCTTAGATGGTTTAGTGAATGTATCAGCAAAACGAGATTATATAGACAGTAATTTTAGTCATATTGATCAACAAGATATTATCGATGTTAATGGTGCTTTTGACAAAAAGCTTAATAATGAAACATCTAAAGATATTCATTTCAACCATGAGCCGACAATTACGACGATAAACGCTGATATTGAGTTGGACGACAACGCTGATCTACCGGACGAACTTGATAAGACTTTACTCAATCAGCCGCAAGTGATTTCGACTTCGTCGTTAAGCCGTTCAACAGATAATGCCATTTCACCTTCGGTATCCATTTTAAGTTCTACAGCATCGACCTTGGCGACAAATCCACTTAATACAAACTCGGTATTAGGTGGTGGCACAGTAAATGATATTAATAATCAAACCATTGGAACCATTGGAACTATTGGAACTATTGGAACAGCTATCGAAACAGACGGAACTGTTGATGCATCGGTATTATCTAAAGCTGATTTTTCAGTAGTGCTTGATACTGTCGTTGGTAAAAAAATGAATAGTGATGTGGTTTCAGCTTTCATTCAAACTGATAATGGTATTAGTGAGAGCAATCTTGATAGCAAAACATTTTCAAATCAAAGTAGTTTTACGCCAATTCATAAAAGCGATGTTCCTCAATTTCAATTATCGTTAAGACCACAGGGTGAACCTGGAGCTCAGATGCAAGAGATGATCCAGCGTTTTTCTCCAGTAATGAAGCAACAATTAATCACCATGGTCAGTAACGGTATCCAACAAGCTGAAATTCGTCTTGATCCACCAGAACTTGGTCATTTAACCGTTAAAATACAAATCCAGGGCGATCAAACTCAGGTACAGTTTCATGTCGCTCAGTCGCAAACCCGCGATATCGTTGAGCAAGCGATGCCACGATTACGCGATATGCTAGCTCAAGAAGGATTACAACTGACTGACAGTCATGTGTCCCAAGGTGATGGCGGCAGTGAACAACAGCAAGAACAATCTGGACATCAAGGTGGAAGTGACAGTCAGTTGGACGAAATTTCAGCACAAGAGGTCAGCTTGATGACAAATCCATCAAGGAGTTTACATTCTGCTATAGATTATTATGCTTAAGCAGGTAACCTATAGCAATAATATGAGTTTATAAGAACAGCGAGTTATTTGGCTAAGTCTTATTGTTAATCACAGTGTTGATTAGGAACCACAATGGCTGAACAAGAATTAGAGTTAAACGAAGCCGCTGAAGGCGGTAAAAAAAGTAATAAACTGGTCATTTTTGGTGGTATTGGTTTAGTGCTAGCTTTGCTTATTGGCGGAGGAGTCTGGTTTTTTATGGGTTCTGATGAACCTGTTGCTGTTGACCCAGATGCTGCAGTCTCTCAAACTGATGCGCCTGTAAACAATGCTGAAGCCGATTATGTAGGGATGCCGAGACCTTTTCTTTTTAATTTACCTGGTATTGATAGAGCTCGACTTGTTGAAATAAAAGTCCAATTAATGGTGCGCGGTGAAGATGATAGTATTTTGACTCAAAAACATATCCCTTTGATTGAAGATGCATTATTAACTACTTTTAGTGCTGCAGACGTACAAAAACTCAGTACCCAAGCCGGTAAAGATGAGCTACGTCAGTTAGCGTTACTCAATGTTCAAAATACGCTGCAACCAATAACAGGCAAGAAAGTTGTTGAAAAAGTCCTGTTTACTGGCTTTGTAATGCAATAACCAAAAGCATTAACTGCTAAGGCGATGATGTGAGTGATTTATTAAGCCAAGATGAAATTGATGCGCTATTGCATGGTGTTGATGACGTTGATGATGATGATATAGAAGAGGATAGCGCTGATGCGCGTTCTTATGATTTCTCATCTCAAGATCGAATTGTGCGTGGCCGAATGCCTACGCTTGAAATCGTTAATGAGCGATTTGCACGCCATTTACGCATCAGCATGTTTAACATGATGCGCCGCGCTGCCGAAGTGTCGATTAATGGCGTACAAATGCTTAAGTTTGGCGAATATGTGCATACGTTATTTGTGCCGACCAGCTTAAATATGGTGCGTTTTAGCCCACTTAAAGGCACCGCATTAATCACCATGGAAGCACGATTAGTCTTTATTCTAGTAGACAATTTCTTTGGTGGCGATGGCCGTTTTCATGCCAAAATTGAAGGCCGTGAATTTACACCTACAGAGCGCCGTATTGTACAATTGTTGCTTAAAATTATTTTTGAAGATTATAAAGAAGCATGGGCGCCGGTAATGGATGTGGAGTTTGAGTACCTCGACTCTGAAGTGAATCCTGCAATGGCGAACATTGTTAGCCCAACAGAAGTGGTAGTGATTAATTCGTTCCATATTGAAGTTGATGGCGGCGGCGGTGATTTCCACATTACCATGCCGTATTCAATGATTGAACCCATTCGTGAATTACTTGATGCCGGTGTTCAAAGTGATAAACAAGATACTGATATGCGCTGGTCACAAGCATTACGTGATGAAATCATGGATGTGCAAGTCGGTTTTGATGTCAATGTTGTTGAACACGAAGTGACATTGCGTGATGTGATGGGCTTTAAAGCGGGGGATATTATTCCGATAGATTTACCTGAACACATTATGATGCGAATTGAAGGTTTACCGACTTATCGTTGTAAAATGGGTAAATCGCGCGATAATTTAGCATTAAAAATCAGTGAGAAAATTCCGCGGCCAGAAACGGTTAAAACAGAGATGCAATTAGTGACTCGCAAAGGCAAGTCGCGTGATATTTCAGAGTTATAAGGTGAGATAAATGAGCACAGAAGATACAGGCGATGACTGGG
Source organism: Shewanella sp. SG41-4 (assembly GCF_014164505.1). Classification (GTDB taxonomy): domain Bacteria; phylum Pseudomonadota; class Gammaproteobacteria; order Enterobacterales; family Shewanellaceae; genus Shewanella. The sequence continues at coordinate 13,178 of NZ_JACJFI010000081.1, forward strand.
CTGCAGCGATGGCGGAGCAGGCTTTAGAAGAAGCTGAACAAGTAGAACTTGATGAATTAGTCGATGATTCCAGACCTATTACTAAAGAAGAAGCTGCTAAGTTAGACGGTATTTTAGATATTCCGGTAACGATTTCTATGGAAGTGGGTCGCAGCTTTATTAGCATCCGTAATTTACTCCAATTGAACCAAGGTTCGGTGGTCGAACTTGACCGTGTAGCCGGTGAGCCTTTAGACGTTATGGTTAATGGTACCCTGATTGCTCATGGTGAAGTTGTGGTGGTAAACGACAAATTTGGTATCCGTTTAACGGATGTGATTAGTCAAACAGAACGTATTAAAAAACTTAAATAATCAAAAAGTTTGAGTAAGCGATATTGTGGCAAGTCATAATATAGCAAACCACAATATAGCAAGCCGTAATATAGCAAAGGTTAGCGTCGAGTTGCTCTTTGCTAAGTAGGTTGCACAAACAAGGAATAGCAGTGGCGAATATAATACTAATGCTGAGCATTATGAGTGAGGCGTTAAGCGTCCCTGAAGTGTCTAGCACTCTGGCTAAAAATACCTCTGCTCATCCTGCTGAAGTGTCTAATGTGGCAACATTAGCCAACATGATTGGTGGATTAATTGTCGTATTAGCGCTTATTTTCTTGTTAGCTTATATTGTCAAACGCCTTAAGTTAGTGCCATCAAGTGGCGGTGTGATTAAAACGATTGCAGTGACTTCCATCGGCCAACGTGAAAAAGTGGTACTGGTAGAGGTAAATGGCCAGCAATATCTACTTGGTGTAACCTCGCAACAGATTAATCTGATTGATAAGTTAGCCACTCCCGTCGACGTTCCCATTTCTTCGTTTGCCAGTCGTCTAAAACAAGCCAAGGAACAGCAATAATGAATAAGTACACAACAGTATTGGCATTGGCGATGATGGCGCTAGTGGCAATGGTTTTATCGCCTTCAGTGCTGGCTCAAGATGGTGTTTTACCTGCATTAACGGTTACAACAGCTGCCGACGGAACCACTGAATATTCGGTAACAATGCAGATTTTATTGCTGATGACCGCAATGAGTTTTATCCCTGCGATGGTGATCATGCTCACTTCATTTACCCGCATCATTGTGGTGCTATCGATATTAAGACAAGCGTTAGGTTTACAACAAACACCCTCTAACCAGGTACTGATAGGCATCAGTTTGTTCATGACTTTTTTTATTATGGCACCGGTTTTTGACAAGATTTATGCAGAAGCTGTAGAGCCTTATATCAATGAAACCATGACGCTAACGCAAGCATATGATGTTGGCAAAGAACCGATTAAAACGTTTATGCTGTCGCAAGTCCGTACCACTGACTTGCAAACATTTATTGAAATTTCTGGCTACAAAGATATTGAATCTCCTGAGCAAGCACCAATGAGCGTAGTGATCCCAGCGTTTATTACCAGCGAACTTAAAACTGCGTTTCAAATCGGCTTTATGCTATTTGTGCCTTTTTTGGTACTCGATTTGGTCGTCGCCAGTATTCTAATGGCCATGGGTATGATGATGTTGTCACCGATGATCGTGTCATTGCCATTTAAAATTATGTTGTTTGTACTCGTCGATGGTTGGGGCTTAGTGATGGGCACGTTAGCGAATAGTTTCGGAATATAAGGCCGCGTATTTATGTCTCCAGAATCGCTCATTGATATCTTTCGAGAAGCACTATCGGTTATCGTATTAATTGTGTCAGCGATTATTTTACCCGGCTTATTCATCGGGTTAATTGTGGCGGTATTCCAGGCTGCGACATCTATCAACGAACAAACCTTAAGCTTTTTACCACGTTTATTGGTGACGTTATTCGCATTAATGTTTTTAGGCCATTGGCTTGTGCAAACCATGATGGATTTTTTCTATGAGATGGTTAATCTCATCCCACAGGTTATAGGTTAAGCCATGGATATTTTGTTTGATGAAATCAGTCAAACAATTGCCGCATATCTTTTGCCGTTTTTTCGTATTTCATCCATGCTTATGGTGATGGCGGTATTTGGTGCCAATACCACTCCCGCTAGAGTTCGATTGATGTTATCTGTCGCGATAACGATGGCCGTTGCGCCTATTTTACCCCCGATTGAAAATGTTGAGTTACTGGCATTAAGTTCAGTTTTTGTCATTGCTCAGCAAATCTTAATTGGTGTCACCATGGGATTTGTGACCTTAATGGTGATGCAAACATTTGTATTAACAGGGCAAATAATCGGTATGCAAACCAGTTTAGGTTTTGCCTCCATGGTAGACCCCGGTTCTGGTGAGCAAACTCCTGTTGTGAGTAACTTTTTTCTATTATTGGCAACGCTTATCTTTTTAGCTGTTGACGGCCACTTGTTAATGTTACGGATGCTGGTGGCCAGTTTTGAAACCATTCCTATTTCAAATCAAGGTATATCAATCGCTAATTATCGTGCGCTTGCTGATTGGGGTAGCTTTATGTTTGGTTCGGCATTAACGATGTCGATTTCGGCTATTGTTGCGTTGTTATTAATCAATTTATCTTTTGGTGTGATGACTCGCGCCTCGCCACAGTTGAATATTTTCTCTATTGGTTTTCCGGTCACAATGGTCAGTGGCTTATTGATTTTGTGGTTAACATTAGCACCTATCATGGCGCATTTTGATGAAGTGTGGATGGCTGCACAGTTACTTATGTGTGACGTTCTGCAACTTCAGTGTCAACTTGATGGCTCAGTAGTATTCTAAGGAGCACATATGGCAGAAAGTGACAGTGGTCAAGAACGCACAGAAGCCCCCACATCCAAGCGGCTTGAACAAGCTCGAGAAAAAGGTCAAGTCGCTCGATCTAAAGAGTTAGGTACCGCAGCGGTATTGCTTGCAGCATCTGTTGGGTTTTCGATGACAGGTCCTGCTATTGCCAAAAGCCTCTATACCATTATGGAACAGATTTTTTCAATGGAACGCGATCAGATATTTGATACTAACTCCATGTTTCGTGTATGGGGATTAGTAGGGAACGAGCTTGCAGGGCCGTT
>NZ_JACJFI010000082.1 GCF_014164505.1 Shewanella sp. SG41-4
GCATTACAAAAACAATCCAACTCATGTAAGCTTTTATCAGCAGCAGACATTCGAATATTTAGCATTAAATAGTGATTTTGAGCTATTATTTGCATCGAAAGATCTGGTTTTGATGCAAAAATCATCAAAATCTGATATAAAGCGCATCCTTATTTAGTGCCTTGTAGAAATTGCTCTGCAAGGACGTGTTTAGAAAACCTAACGAGAACATCATGGCTCGCAGTAAAAAAACTCGCAAAGGCGGCGAAAACGGCGCTAAGTTTGCACCTAGAGTAAAAAAAGTTGATCGCAACGCGGTCGATGGTAAAAAATCTGAAACCGGCCGTAAATCAGGCAGCCGTCACAATGAAACCTTGCTTAAACAAGCATCTGGTAACACCGCTGTTAAGAGCAAAGATGTACGTCATGGCAGCAAAAAGCCGGTGGCACTCACTTTACCAACAGCAGTTACTGCGCCATTAGTGGTTAAGCCTAAGCAGCCTAAACTGACTGACGAACAGAAGTTATTGAAACTTGAAGACGATCCAAGACTAAATCAGTTACTTGACCAACTTGAAGAAGGTCGTGATTTATCTGACACTGATCAAAAGTGGTTGAATATTCAATTAGATAAAATTGAGCAACTGATGTTGAGCTTAGGCCTTACTGAAGGTGAAGATACACCAACACAAAGCCCTAAGAAGCAACTGAGCGACGATGAGTTATTAAATCGCTTTGAATCAGGTGCTGATCTGCTTAAAGATTATCAGCTGAAAGATTAATCTGCTCGATGAAAGTAATACCAAGCTCTTTCTTGGTTTGATATCAGAAAACTGGCGCATATCGCGCCAGTTTTGTATTCAAAAAAGGATAAATTGTGTCTACAACCGCCATCGTTATTGCTTTACTCATTATTGTTGCCCTTGCTACCTACGCAACACACTTACTGTTAACGCTTAAACGTAAAACACAAGCTAACCAACAAGCACTTTCTGAACGTCAGGCTAAAGCCGACGAGCGTAGACAACAAATACTGACTGATATCCGTTACATTGCCGCTGCAATGCTAGAAGACCGTTGTGAACTGTCTGAAGGCGTTATGCGCATAGGAAAATTATTTGATGCATTATCCTTATCAGAACAAGTTATGCCAGACTACCCTAACCTGTTTACCCATTATGAGCTGATTAGAAACCATCCTATTATGGAAGCGCGCAAAGAGTTGCCAAAACAACAGCGGATGAAGTTTGATTTTGAACGGATGAAATCAGAAGCAGCATTAGAACAGGTTATTCTAGATGAAGCAAAACGCATTGCTGAGTTTGATAAGCCCACTACTCACTAGCACAACACATTGGTTAACTGTAGATAGGAATAAGAAACGGTGAGCACACAGCCTTTTGCTCTGCATTCATTGATGATAAGTAACTACTGCTGCATACGTTTACCTTACTCACAAAGCCAATGGCAAGTTTAAACAAAGTAACTAACAACATTTATCTCATACCTTAGCCAAATTGAGGTTAAGCATGAAATTAGCACGATTACAGACTATGCTGATAATGCATATCACAAACGAATCAACGTCGATTAACCACATCAACTAGCGGATAAATCGAATAATAACAACAAGAAGCTTTATAAAGCTCAATGATTGGGGTCACACTATGTTCAGTTCACTTTGCTTAGGATTACTCAAAATACTGGGTTGGAAATTTGATGGCCAACTCGATAAAACTAAGCCATGCGTCATTATTGTTGGCCCACATACCAGTAACTGGGATTTCATCATTGGTATTATCGCCCGCAGTGCCTTAGGCACCAAAATCCACTTTTTAGGTAAGCATCAGCTGTTTATTCCACCTTGGGGATGGCTTTTTCGCGCCATGGGCGGCAGCCCTGTCGATAGACGTAAATACAATAACTTAGTTGACGGTGTGGTGCTGTTATTCCAACAAGATCCACTGTATAAACTGGCCTTAGCACCTGAAGGGACACGTAGCCCAGTAACCCGCTGGAAAAGTGGTTTTTACCATATTGCAGCCAAAGCGGATGTTGATATAGTGCCAATCGGATTAGATTTTGGCCGCAAAGCGGTTGTGATTGCCAAACCGTTAAGACCGACGGGAGATATTGAACACGAAATAAATCAGTTAATGGATTTTTACCGTTCAATCAAAGGTTATCATCCAAAAATGGTTCCTGATTATCAGCAGAAATAGCACTGAAATAATTAACGCTCAATTAGCTTATATTGATTAATCAGAAGTGCGACAGTGTTGGATATACAAGAAGTGTCTTACACAGTATTCAGCGTTTTTTATAACACGCTTTCTAAACTCTCAGCGGCTAACACGTAGCTGCCGCCTAAACGTATAACGTGCGTTGGCGTATGGATCCGCACTAAAGATAGCACTAGCCGAGTCGACTCTTGCGAGATGAACACCGGAGACTCACCCCAAAAGGTTACCCCAGCTAAATCAAACCTACTTCGAGTACTGTTAATCTCACCCAAAAATTCAGTGTCTGTGGCGCTAATGGTACTGCGGGTGATCTTCATCTTTTTCTGCTGCACGCCTATGCGACTAGACTTGATTGTTACAATCGAATCACTCATCGTGAGTTGGTTGACATCAACATTGTCAATGAACACCAATTTACAGTCTTCAATAAAGAGCTGATCATAATGCCCAGAAAAATATTGTTGGCTATCTTGATAGCATTTGCCAATACGCTGACTGCTATTTTCTGAATGTTGATCACGAGCCAAAGCTTTAGCATTAGAAGGAGAAGTCGATGCTAGACCCGTTAATAACATTTGATTAAAGATGTGTTGGTGAGACTTCATCGGTACATGCCCTGCACCAGCAATAACCTTTAGCTGTGCAGTAGGTAATACATGCAGCAGTGCTTCAGCGGTCCGCAGTGGCGCAACTTGATCATCGGCGCCCCAAATTAACTGCGTAGCAGGCATCTGTTGGTAATTAAGCACAGAGAAGTTTTGTTCCATTAATGCTAATGCCGCATTAGTGTTGGTTTGTTCGCCAATGGTCATATTACGAATAGACTCATTACGACTTAACCATTTCGTTGGATCTAACCCAGTTCCGGTTTTCTCAAGCATCTTATCTGCAAAATTATCAACCCGCGCTAACACTCGGCGTAAGCCTTGTGGTAATTCGCTATTAGCTATATCTCGCTTCGAAATCTGTTTTAAGTAGGCAGTCCGGTCCAAAATACCAGCAGCATCTACCAGCACAAGTTGTTCAATTTTGCCGGGGTACTGGCTAGCATAGTATAAGCTAATCGCCGCCCCCATCGAATGTCCCACAAGATGTACCTGAGCATTGGGATGGCGATAATGGCTAATAACCCAATCGATCACCTTGGCATATTCTTTAGGTGAATAGGTAAATACAGCACCTTGCGATAGACCAAAACCAGGTAAATCGATAGCAACTACATGATACTGCGTTGCTAACGCAGGAATCACCGTTAACCAGTCTTTAGAAGCCAACTCCCCTAAGCCGTGAATAAGAACAACGGTGTCACGGTGCTCGAGCCCTGCTTGTAGCACAAACAGCGGGGTTTGATGGCTTGGTACTATTACACGTTCAAAGTGATAGCTTGTTGGGTAATCAGCTAACTCTGCGGCGGTTAACGGTTCGGCTGTCACTGGTTTTGCAGCGCCTATTGAGCGAACTTGCCTATTGATGTCATTAAACCAATTAGCTTGCACGGGCATCGCCGACCACAGCAACAGCAATGATACTAATACCAATAATTTAACCACTGCAGATATCGCCTATCAGACAGCTTATCAATGCTGTTCGGTCCATTGCTTTATACTGCGAAGGTCTGTACCTGTCGGGTTTTGGAATGCACGTAAACCAAACTCAGGTAGCACGGCAAAAATGTGGTCAAAAATGTCTGCCTGAATTGCTTCATAGTAGGTCCAGCGAATGTCATTGGTAAAAATATACAGCTCTATCGGCAAACCTTCAGTGGTTGGTGCTAGCTGCCTAACCATTAAGGTCATGTCTTTATGTACTTTGTCATGACGACGTAAATACTCTTGTAAGTATGCTCTGAATGTTCCGATATTAGTTAAGCGGCGGCCATTCACCTTCATATCAATATCGCTCACGTTGGCATTGGCAACACTGATTTCACTGAACACTTGTGGTAAATACTCTTTCAAATAATTGACTTTGCCTAAGCGGATACGTTCGTCATCGGTCAAAAACTGAATGCTATTTACGTCGATATTAATTGATCGCTTAATCCGTCGACCACCCGACTCGGACATGCCGCGCCAGTTCTTAAATGCATCTGACACCAATGCATAAGCTGGGATCATGGTGATGGTATTGTCCCAGTTTCGTACTTTAACGGTGGTCAACGTTACATCTTCAACTGCGCCATCTGCAGCGTATTTATCCATTTGGATCCAATCGCCTTTACTCACCATGCGGTTAGCAGCAAGCTGAATCCCAGCAACGAAGCCCAAAATGGTGTCTCGAAACACCAACATGACCAAACCGGTAGCAACACCTAAACCACTAAAGAAATAAATAGGCGACTGGTCGGCTAGAATGGCAAAAACAACAATTAACCCAATAAAAAATAGGAATAACTTAGTCAACTGAACAAAACTTTTTACCGGTAAACGGCGATTAACATGATTAATATCAGCAATTTCATCAATCGCATTTAACCCGCTATACACAGCTCGAATAATAAAAAACACTAACAAAGCGCTAAGGAAACGATCAATAAAAGCGCTGATCAACTCATGCTCGGTGAGCACAATAGGGATCAATAAATCGAGGATTAAAATGGGGATCAAAATAGCGAGACGTTCAAACACATTAAAGCGCATGAAAATATCGTCCCAAGTGACCGAAGACCGGCGGATCACGGCATTCACACCGTGAACTACAAATCGATGGGTAATGTAATAACTTAAACCTGCCACAATCACACAAGCCAAAATTAATATCGATGTCGCGACACCATCCGATGGTTGGCTATTAATACCCAAACGGGTTAACCAAGCCGCAATTTCAATCCGCACTTCTGTATTCACAAACAAATCCTTAGCCACGTTTGCCCTTTACTCAATCAAAAGACTTAAATTAAACCGCATAAATGCAAGCAAACATTCACAGGCTTATCAGTGTGCTCATTATGCATGGTGTTGATGTATAACGTTACCGAAACATCGACTCTATCGGTCAAGATGATCAATTTAATGCAAGTTACTATTTTCATGATTATGTTAACAGTTGCAATGAATGTGAGTATACCCACACAAGATTAAACAAAAATTAGCTTTGACGCGGTGGCAATAAAAGACAATAAAAAAGGACCTTGCGGTCCTTTGTCAAATTACTCTAAACATATCCTATTCATGACATGTAGTTTCACTCAATTAAAAACTCGGTAACATGCCCTTCGGTAGTAATCGGTTAAAACTGGCGCTATACAACAAGTCGACCGAGTTCTCGATATCAGGTGAAAAATAACGGTCCTTATCATAAAACGTCACTATTTCACGAAGCTCGGCTTTGGCCATTGCTACGGCGGCGCTTGGTTGCAAAGGCTTTCTAAAGTCTAACCCTTGCGCAGCAGCTAACAACTCAATAGCCAATACTCCACGGGTATTTTCGCTCATGTAGCGTAAACGTCGTGCAGCAAACGTCGCCATCGACACGTGATCTTCTTGGTTTGCCGATGTCGGCAAACTGTCTACCGAGGCAGGATGTGCATAGGTTTTGTTTTCCGATGCGAGTGCAGCTGCGGTGACCTGAGCAATCATAAAGCCAGAATTTACCCCACCGTTATCCACTAAAAATGGCGGTAGCTTAGACAAACTAGAATCAATCAACAACGCCATTCTTCGTTCCGAAATAGAGCCCATTTCAGCAATCGCAATCGCGAGGTTATCAGCCGCCATCGCAACGGGTTCGGCATGGAAGTTACCACCCGAAATAATATCGCCCGTATCTTGGAACACCAATGGATTATCGGTAACGCCGTTTGCCTCAGCGCCAAGCACTTCTGCTGCTTGACGAATTTGGGTTAAGCACGCTCCTAATACCTGTGGCTGACAGCGCAGTGAATATGGATCTTGCACTTTTTCGCAATTGGTATGGCTTAGGCTAATTTCCGATTCATTAGTGAGCAAATGACGGAAAATGGCTGCTGAGTCAATTTGGCCTTTTTGCCCACGCGCAGCATGAATACGCGCATCAAACGGACTACGACTGCCCATAGCGGCTTCAACACTCATGGCGCCAATAATTGAACTGGCGGCAAACAAGTCTTCTGCATTAAACAAACCTTCAAGCGCCAGCGCTGTTGATGCCTGGGTACCATTCAGTAACGCTAACCCTTCTTTGGCTGCTAATTCAATAGGTTTTAGCCCAGCAATCTCAAGACCTTCCACTGCTGAGATAATCAGCCCCTGATAGCTCATTTCGCCTTCACCTAACAAAGGTAAACACATGTGAGCTAATGGCGCTAAGTCACCCGATGCCCCGACTGAGCCTTTTTCTGGCACACACGGATACACTCCGGCATTCACTAGCTGAATGAGAAACTCGATAACCTCTAAACGAATACCTGAAAAACCGCGGCTTAATGAGTTAATTTTTAACACCATCATTAAGCGCACGGTAGCATCTTGCATGTATTTACCAATGCCTGCTGCGTGGGACAATACAATAGAGCGTTGCAATAATTGCAGATCTTCTGGAACAATTTTAGTGTTAGCTAACAAACCAAAGCCAGTATTAATGCCATATACAGTTCGGCCTTCGCGTAACACTTGTTGGACGATTTCAGCACTTTGATTAATGTCTTTAATCGCTTCTTTCGCAAGGGTCAGCTTGACACTATTACGGCTGATCGCACGAGTCTGCGCTAATGTCAGCGTACCTGGAATAAGTTCAAATGAATAAGTCGACATGGATTAAGCTCCTAACATTGGCAGGTCTAAGCCTTGCTCTTTGGCACAATTTTTTGCAATGTCATAGCCAGCATCTGCATGGCGCATTACTCCTGTAGCAGGGTCGTTCCACAATACTCTGCCTAAACGTACCGCAGCTTCATCGGTTCCGTCGGCCACTATCACCACTCCAGAATGTTGACTAAAGCCCATACCAACGCCGCCACCATGATGCAATGACACCCAAGTTGCACCACTAGCCGTATTGAGTAAGGCATTCATTAATGGCCAATCTGACACCGCATCAGAGCCGTCTAACATGGCTTCTGTTTCTCGATTTGGGCTGGCAACTGAGCCAGAATCTAAGTGATCACGACCGATAACAATTGGTGCCGATAACTCACCGTTTTTGACCATTTCATTAAAAGCTAACGCTAAGCGGGCACGATCTTTAAGCCCTACCCAGCAAATACGTGCAGGTAAGCCTTGAAACGCAATACGCTCACGCGCCATGTCGAGCCAATTGTGTAACTGCGGATTATCTGGAATAAGCTCTTTGACTTTGGCATCTGTTTTGTAGATATCTTCCGGATCGCCAGACAAGGCTACCCAACGGAATGGTCCAATGCCTTCACAAAATAACGGCCGCACATATGCTGGCACAAACCCAGGGAAGTCGAACGCATTCGTTACGCCTTCTTCAAAGGCCATTTGGCGAATATTGTTACCATAATCTGTGGTTGCTGCACCGGCTGCCTGCAATGCCAACATTGCTCTAACTTGCACCGCCATTGATTGCTTCGCTGCTTTAACGACTGCCGCTTCGTCAGTTTTACGCATTTTAGCAGCGTATTCTAAGCTCCAGCCTTGAGGTAAATAGCCGTTTAATGGGTCGTGCGCGGAGGTTTGATCGGTTACCACATCAGGCACAATGCCGCGGGTCACTAGCTCAGTAAACACATCGGCAGCATTGGCTAATAAGCCGACAGAAACAGGCTTGCCGCTTTGGTTTGCTTCGTAAATCATCGCTAATGCTTGATCTAATGAAGTGGCTTTTTTGTCGACGTAACCAGTACGCATGCGAAAATCGATACGGGTTTCATCTACTTCACAGGTTAATACCGAATAACCCGCCATAGTACCAGCCAGTGGTTGTGCGCCACCCATGCCGCCTAAACCGCCGGTTAAAATCCACTTACCCGCTGACGAGCCATTAAAGTGCTGTTTAGCCATGGCGACAAACGTTTCGTAAGTACCTTGCACAATGCCTTGCGAACCAATATAAATCCACGAACCCGCAGTCATTTGGCCATACATGGCCAAACCTTTCTTATCCAGTTCGTTAAAGTGTTCCCAGTTAGCCCAATGTGGCACTAGGTTTGAATTAGCAATAATGACCCGTGGCGCATTGCTATGAGTGGTAAACACCCCAACAGGTTTACCCGACTGCACCAATAAGGTTTGATCGTCTTCAAGGCGTTTAAGCACCTCAATAATTTTGTCGTAGCTTTGCCAGTCGCGCGCGGCGCGGCCAATGCCGCCGTACACCACTAAATCTTCTGGGCGTTCGGCAACATCAGGGTGTAAGTTGTTCATTAACATGCGCATCGCAGCTTCGGTTAGCCAACTTTTACACTGTAATTGAGTACCGTGCGGCGCAATAATGCGACGGCTTGGATCATGTCTTTTATCCATATTTTCCTCTTCAACCGATTAATTCGATTTGGTTTTTTATTGGTCTTGTTGTTTATGTTTAATGTCTTACAGTTTTCAATTTCGAGACCACCATTTAACGTGCAAACGTTAAATGGCCGCCTAGTTTAAATTTGCTACCCGGATGAACTAAACGAGCAAAACTGACAACACCTTGGCGTGACCAGGTACGACGTAAAATTTGTAAACAGGGTTCAGTCGCTGCAATGGCTAAACGTTGTTGTAACAGCTCGTTAGCCATAATGGCTTCAACGGTATGTTTAGCCTCTGTCAGTGGTGCCACCGCCGATAAATATTCATGGGGAGTATGTGAGCTAAAATCTTGTTGTAGGTAATCAGGCACAAGCAGTGGGTTCACATAACGCTCTTCAACTTGTAATGGTAAGCCTTGTTCGCAATGTACCAACACCGAATAAAATACAGGGCTGCCCAATTCCAGCCCCAGTGCATTAGCCACCGCAGTGCTGGCCTCAATTTGTGTCAATTCAAGCTGGTTAACACTGTAGCCATGGCCACGGTCTTTTATCTCGTCGGCAATATTACGAATAGCCAGCAATGACGATTGCGACTTTAATCCCGCCACAAACGTACCCACTCCCTGAGTGCGCTCTAACACGCCCGAGTCCACCAGCTCAGTTAACGCCCGCCTTGCTGTCATACGGCTACAGGCGAACAATTCAGTTAACTGATTTTCAGACGGCACTCGGTCGTTTTCTTGCCATTCGCCCGTTTCAATACGGCTCAAAATGAATTGTTTTATCTGGGCAAACTTTGCTTGGGCCATATCAGCAGCTCTCGGTTTTTTAGACAATAATGTCATTGCTGTTTAAAAACACATCATTCATCCTACCTTGTATATACAAGTTAAAACAAGTATTGTTTAGCAATCAATAATTAATGCATTTTTAGGGGTTTTCATGTCGTGGGATCAAGTGTGGATTGATGTAAACGTGGCCACCATGGATACCAATATCCAAGGTACTTACGGCGTAATACCTCAAGCGGCTATCGCAGTAAAAGATGGCAAAATTGCTTGGGTTGGCCCGCGCAGTGAACTACCTGAATTTGATGTACTGGCAACCCCAGTTTACAGAGGAAAAGGCGGCTGGATAACACCTGGGCTTATCGATGCACACACCCACTTAGTCTTTGCTGGTAATCGCGCCAACGAATTTGAACAACGTTTACAAGGCGCGACTTACGCCGAAATAGCTCGCGCAGGTGGCGGCATAATTTCAACGGTTAATGCTTGTCGCGATGCCGATGAAGCTGAACTATTTGAACTAGGCCGACAACGCTTAAATGCCCTAGCCAGAGAAGGCGTCACCACGGTTGAAATTAAATCCGGTTACGGTTTAAACACCGAAACAGAACTTAAATTATTGCGCGTTGCACGTGAGCTAGGCGAACATCATCATATTGATGTGAGCACGACGTTTTTAGGCGCCCATGCGATTCCGCCAGAATATAAAGACAATGCAGATGCGTATATCGACCTCGTCATTAATGACATGCTCCCCGCGGTAATCGCCGAAAACCTTGCTGACGCCGTCGATGTATTTTGTGAAAATATCGCCTTTAATCTTGAGCAAACTGAGCGAGTATTAACTGCGGCCAAGCAAGCGGGATTACAAATTAAACTGCATGCCGAGCAATTAACCAATATGGGCGGCAGCGCCTTAGCGGCCAAGCTTGGGGCTAAATCGGTCGATCATATTGAGTTTCTAGATGAAGCAGGTGTTAAAGCCATAAGCGAAAGTGGTACCTGTGCAACCTTACTACCCGGCGCATTTTACTTTTTACGCGAAACCCAATTACCGCCAATCGACTTACTGCGCCAATACAAGGTGCCAATGGTTATTGCCAGCGATTTTAATCCGGGGTCATCGCCTATTTGCTCCACCTTATTAATGCTCAATATGGCTTGCACCTTATTCAGACTCACCCCAGAAGAAGCCTTACAAGGTGTGACCATTAATGCCGCAAAAGCACTTGGTATCGACAATAATGTCGGCAGTATTACCGTAGGTAAACAAGCTGATTTTTGTTTGTGGGATATCACCACTCCAGCACAATTAGCTTATGCTTACGGGGTAAACCTGTGTAAAACCGTTGTCAAAAATGGTCAGGTAGTTGCGCTACCCAATTAAACAGTTAAATAATTGGGCTCAACTTTTCTCAATCAAATAACCCACAACTTCAGTTCAAACTCATAACTAATATTTAGCACCACTGGCGATAATGTCTATCTCCAGTGGTGCTGCTATGTACGTCACCTTAAATCCCAACTTCAGATTTATTAAACTATTAGGCAATAAAACCGTGATTTTAAGGTCAGTTTCATTTAGGCTGACTACATTAATGAACAATCGTTCAATTTATTAATATCAGTTCACTGGCAACAACAGTGAGATGAATACTCGATAAGTTCTTTTAACCAACATCACATTGCCAGAGGTTTTATGAAAATCCGTGTTTTATTATCGCTTGCGACAGCTTTTTTTATGCTTAATACCAGTAGCGCTTTTGCTAAAGATCCAGCAGATACTGCGGTGCAAGCACCATCAGTTAAGCCTAAAGTGATTATTTTTGATGTAAATGAAACCTTGTTAGATCTTGAAAATATGCGCGCCTCTGTGGGTAAAGCACTTAATGGCCGTGAAGATTTACTGCCATTATGGTTCTCAACCATGCTGCACCATTCTTTAGTGGTTTCCGCTACTGGTGATTACCAAACGTTTGGTAGCATTGGCGTTGCGTCATTGCAAATGGTCGCCGAAATCAACGGCATTGCCATCACGCCAGAACAAGCTAAAACCGCCATTCTAACGCCACTTCGTTCATTACCAGCCCACCCAGATGTAGCGGAAGGTTTGGCTAAATTGAAGGCCCAAGGCTACAAACTAGTCACCTTAACCAACTCATCATTAGAAGGCGTAACCTTACAGCTTAAAAACGCTAATTTAAGCCAGTATTTTGATGCCAACTTAAGCATAGAATCTGTTGGGGTATTTAAGCCGCATTTAAAAACGTACCAATGGGCCATTAAAGATTTAGGCGTTAATGCAAACGAAGCGTTAATGGTTGCCGCACACGGTTGGGATATTGCCGGTGCAGATAAAGCAGGCTTACAAACCGCCTTTATTCGTCGCCAAGGTAAAGTGTTGTTCCCGCTAGCAGCGCAACCAGACTACAACGTACTGGATGTAAACGAATTAGCCAGCACCCTAGCTAAGTTCAACTAGCCTTAACGATTATCGCCCAGTATTAACTGGGCGATAAATTTACAACGGCAATGAGTATTCCCTCTATATAGGCACATCAATCTCCCCCCCCCTCAAGACGACTTGCACTGCCCTTGCCATTAACCATTAATTAACATTTAATGGATGCTGATTAATCGTCGTCATAAAAAGGGAAAACCGATGAGAAAGGAATATTTAGCGCTATCAGTGGCATTAAGCTTGGCTAGTTTAAGCGCAAACACCATGGCACAAACCACACTGGTGCATCACGTTAATGGCTACACGCTCGTTGACGGAAAACTGCAAACCTTCAATGCTATCCAATTTACTGACGACAAAATTGATCGACTATTTACCTTAAACCAAGCCTTACCGAGTGCAACTGATATCACCTCAATTGATGGTAAAGGTAAAACCTTATTACCTGGATTAATCGACGCCCACGGTCATGTGCTAGGTTATGGTTTGAGTTTATTAACCGCAGACTTAACCAACACCAGTAGCGAACAACAAGCCGTTGAACGCGCGCAAGCATTTAGTAAAAACAACCCGACTGATGGATGGTTAATGGGCCGAGGTTGGAACCAAGAGTTATGGGACAGCAAACAATTCCCGACTAAAGAAAGCCTAGATAAAGCCTTTAAAGCTAATCCGGTATCATTTGGCCGAGTTGACGGTCATGCCATTTGGGTTAACAGCAAAGCGTTAGCACTCGCGGGAATTTCGTCAACCACAGTGGCACCAGAAGGCGGTGAAATTGTCAAAGACGAGCAAGGTAATCCTACTGGTGTATTAATCGATAATGCGATGAATTTAGTGTTTAACATCGTCCCCGATCTCAATCAGCAGCAATTACAATCAACCTTAACCCTAGCGATGGATAGCCTAGCGTCATACGGGCTAACCAGTGTGCACGATGCCGGCATCAACATCGACAACATCAAGGCATACCAGCAATTAGCAGCGAACAATGCCATGAGCGTGCGAGTTAATGGCATGCTGTCAGTGGAAGACCCTCGCTTTACTAGCATTTTAAAACAAGGCCACATCACCACTGCCGATAACATGTTTAAAGTCGACAGCGTTAAAATATCAGCCGATGGCGCGCTTGGCAGCCGTGGTGCGGCGTTAATCAAAGAATATTCAGACCAACCCGGCCATAAAGGCTTAATGCTGTATTCAGACGATCAACTCGGCAAACTGATTTTACAGTCGATGAAAGCAGGCTTTCAGGTTAATACCCACGCCATTGGCGACAACGCCAATCAAGTGGTGCTCGATAAATACCAAACCGCCATTGCAGCAACCGACTCAAAAGCATTACGCCATCGCATTGAACATGCACAAATTCTCGATTTAGCCGACATACCGCGTTTTTCCAAACTTGGGGTTATCGCATCGATTCAAGCAACCCACGCCACCAGCGACAAAAACATGGCCGAAAACCGTTTAGGTAAAGCCCGCTTGGCCGGTGCTTATGCGTGGCGCAAGCTGTTAAACGCTAATGCCGTCATCGCCAATGGTTCAGACTTCCCTATTGAATCGCCAAACCCATTTTTTGGATTGCATGCATCCGTAACTCGCCAAGACCATGTTAACCAACCACTCGACGGCTGGCTCGCTACTGAAAAACTATCACGCATCGAAGCACTCAAAAGCTTCACCATTGACGCCGCCTACGCAGGCCATCAAGAGCAGCTTTTAGGCTCATTAGAACCCGGTAAAAAAGCAGACTTTATCCTAGTCGAAGATGACTATTTTACAATCGACCCACAACAGATCTGGCAAAACAAAGTCATCGCCACCTGGGTCAACGGCCGCAAGGTATTTGCAAAAGAGTAAGCTGCATTGAGTAGGGTTTATTGATAAGTAAGATAAGTAGAATTGGTTTTAATAACGTTTCAGCCTGTGTGCCAAAGTGACACAGGCATTGCTTGTTGTACGTTTTAACACCATAATAGCCATGTGACACTTTGGCACAATTGGAGATTATATTATGGCGACTACTTTACCTCGCATCACCGCTAGAGTTGATGTCGACACCCAAGATTTACTGACAAAGGCAGCAGCAATTGCTGGTATGTCGAGTATTAATTCATTTGTGCTAAGTGCCGCAATCGAAAAAGCCAAACAAATCATTGAGCGTGAACAAGTACTAAAACTAAGTCAAACAGATGCGATGTTGCTTATGGAAGCACTCGATAGTCCAGCAACACCAAACTCAAAACTCAAAGCGGCTTCTGAACGTTACGAAAGCAAAACCCAATCATGAAGACGGTACTTTTAGATAAAACTAAACACGATAGAAACCGATTCAAATGTGGTATTGACGCTCTTAATAATTACTTAAAAGTCATGGCGAGTCAGCAAGCAAAGAAAGACAACTGCAGAACGTTTGTTTTAGAAGATGATAACGATAACTCGCATATTATCGGCTTTTATACCTTAACAATGACACCCATTGACTTAAAGGCGTTGCCGGATAAGCTACAGAAAAAGTATCAATCATCAACCTCTGGCGGCCTAATAGCCCGCTTAGCAATCGATGACCGTTATAAAGGCCAAGGCTTTGGCGAATGGTTACTTATTGATGCACTACGAAAACTGTTAGCGGCAAGTGATAGCGTAGCATTCCCAGTAGTCATTGTTGACGCAAAAGATGGCGCAACACACTTCTACGAACACTATGGATTTCAGGCTTTTCAAGACGCAGAAAACAAACTGTTCATCACCATTGCAGATGTAAGAGCAAGCTTAAGTTAATTAACTAAAAGCATTTAGAAACTAAAGAACGCAGTAACACACTGTTCAACGTTGATAATTGGCCTTCGCTTCGCTTGACTATGTTAACTAGATTTTTGAGGGTGAAATTTAAGAAAACGATAGTAAAACTCTGCTCCACTTTCACAAGATACGTCCAAACTACCTTCGTATAAGCATTTAAGAGCTCTCTCGATCGCAGCTTCAATTAGATCCACCAACATCGTTGGATTAATAATTGTAGACATGCTTTCATCCAAATTGTGAAAATCACCATTCCACTGAGTTTCGGGGTATTTAATCAGTTCAGTTGAATCTTTATCAAATACGAAACTATGATTTGGTTGATTGCCTCGTTCACTTTTAGATAAGCATGATGCTGTATGTAAAAATGAATTCCTGAGAGCATACAAAGTCTTTGTATCATTGTCATTTTTAGAAAAATCACAGAAATAATATAGAGATTTTTTTATTGAGCTTGCATTTTCATCACTGTAAGTAGGCATATCACTTCTTGAATAACAGAACCCAAGTTGATCTAAAACAGTGAACGCTGCGGCAACAGGTAAGAAGTTTTGAGAATACATATTAAATTTAACATGTCTAATTTCACCTATAACGAGCGGAAGAACTGAACATATTTGACCATGCTTTATATCATTAAAGCTTCTACCATTCAGATGAACAAATGCCAATTCCTCGAGTGTTAGTTCGTTAAGCTGTTTTTCTTTAATAGCTTTGTAAAAATCGATATATTCCATTTTTCCTCATTGAAATCGAGTAGCTTATGAGCGACTAGCCAAGTAATTAAATAGTTTAAGTTATTGATTATTATCATCCTACATTTGCTATCTATTTAGTGTAAAGCAATTAAATCTATTCATGTTGCCTTTACATATAGGCGACTAAGACTACAAACAAAAAGAATATGTGAGCAGACTAAAACCACTAGGATTCAATAACATTGAGGACGTTGAAGAAAATAGCGTGAGTCCAGACATGGATGTCTGGCTAGCTTTCGAGGTACAGGATGTACCACCGAAAGCGTTAGCATTTTCGAATAGGACCGAAGAACACCAAAACGAAGTCAAAAGCTGGATTCAACCACGTCGCGAAATTATCGCTTTTCAGATAATTTTGATGTGGCGGCTGGGAGTTCCAAGAGGGAACAGCCGTTGGTTTCCTCTTGGTCTGGTGTGGGCGAAGCGCCACGACGTTAGTGGCCGCAGGCCATAAAGCCTAAATAAAAGAAAGAGCTGGATTCCGGCTCAAAAGCATTACCGGAATAATGAGATGGACCCACCCTTCTAATCGGCTTCATAGTGAGCCATGATAAGTTTGTACACTTTATCAACAAAGGGCGGGTCCGAATATGAAGATT
>NZ_JACJFI010000083.1 GCF_014164505.1 Shewanella sp. SG41-4
GACGGTTTACGTTTCGCTATCCGTGAAGGTGGCCGTACAGTTGGTGCTGGTGTTGTAGCTAAAATTATCGCGTAATAGCGACTTTAGTGAACACAGAAAAGGAAGCTTAGGCTTCCTTTTTTATTTTTAGGGCGAAGTTAGTAACAAATATTGATTGTTTGATTGATTTGTTAATCTTACTTTCCCTGTATTGTTGCGAACAAAGCTGAATAAGAATACAATCTATGGCCGATTTTTGACCCTGTGCTTATGCATTTTCTGGGAAAGTTCGGAAATGCGGATTTGGTAAATATGTTGTTTACCAAGCCAAGCCCAGGTCGTAGTGAGTAACGGAATTAACCGATGACAACAAATACTGAAAACCAGAGTAATTCTTTGGATATCGTTAAGTGGGGCATAGCAGCATTGCTAATTGCTACTGCTGTTATAGGCAATCAATTTTATGCAGACGCTAATGTTGTAGCTCGTGTTGCTGGGGTAATTATTGCCTTCGCTATTGCTGGTATCATTGCACTGCAGACAAGCAAGGGTAAACAGGCGCAATCTTTTGCTAGAGAAGCCCATATTGAAGTGCGTAAAGTCGTTTGGCCAACTCGCCAAGAGGCGCTAAACACTACCTTTATAGTACTTGCAGCTACTGCAGTAATGGCATTAATCCTTTGGGGTTTTGATGCAGTATTATTACGAGTAGTCAATTTAATTACTGGCGTATAGGCATCTGAAAATGACTGAAGTTACAGAAGCGAAAAAAAGATGGTATGTGATTCAAGCCTTTTCTGGCTATGAAGGCCGAGTGCTAAAAACACTGCTTGAACATATCAAAATGCACAACATGGAACAATTCTTCGGTGAGATCTTAGTACCTACTGAAGAAGTCGTAGAAATGCGTGCAGGTCAGCGTCGTAAAAGTGAACGTAAATTTTTCCCTGGTTATGTATTAGTCCAGATGGAAATGAATGATGACAGTTGGCATTTAGTTAAAAGTATTCCTCGTGTAATGGGCTTTATTGGTGGCACATCAGATCGTCCAGCACCAATATCTGACAAGGAAGCTGATGCAATTCTTCAGCGCCTTCAAGATACGGTTGAATCTCCAACTCATCGCATCATGTATGAGCCTGGTGAAGTTGTTCGTGTTTGTGATGGTCCATTTGCTGACTTTAACGGTACTATCGAAGAAGTTGATTACGAAAAGAACCGTATCAAGGTTTCTGTGATGATTTTCGGCCGTTCAACACCTGTAGAATTAGACTTTCATCAGGTTGAAAAGAGCTGATTAAAATAACCACAAATATATATTGTTTGCGGGCGCGGATTTTTATATAATTCGCACCCGTTGTTTCAGGGGAGCGTATTGGCATGTCGCCAAAATGCGTTAGAACCCAAATTGAGGAAATGTCGACATGGCAAAGAAAATTGAAGCTTATATTAAGCTACAAGTAGCAGCCGGTGCTGCGAACCCGTCTCCACCAGTTGGACCTGCTTTAGGTCAAAAAGGTGTGAACATCATGGAATTCTGTAAAGCATTCAACGCTCGTACTGAAAAGTTCGAGAAAGGCATGCCTATTCCTGTTGTTATCACTGTTTATAGTGACCGTTCTTTCACTTTTGAAACTAAGACTCCTCCTGCATCTTTCCTACTGCTTAAAGCAGCTGGTTTGAAGTCAGGTTCTGGCCGTCCTAATACTCAAAAAGTAGGTACTATCAAGCGTAGCGCTGTTCAGGAAATTGCTGAATCTAAAGCCGCTGATATGACTGGTGCTGATATTGAAGCGATGACTCGCTCAATTGAAGGTACTGCACGTTCAATGGGTTTGGTAGTAGAGGATTAATATAATGGCAAAGCTAACTAAGCGCGGACGCGTTATCCGCGAAAAAGTTGATGTAACAAAACAGTATGACATTAGCGAAGCTGTAACACTTCTAAAAGAATTAGCAACTGCTAAATTCGTAGAAAGTGTTGACGTTGCTGTTAACTTAGGTATCGATCCTCGTAAATCAGATCAAAACGTGCGTGGTGCTACTGTACTTCCACATGGTACTGGTCGTGACGTTCGTGTTGCAGTATTCACTCAAGGTGCTAACGCTGAAGCGGCTAAAGCTGCTGGCGCAGAACTAGTGGGTATGGAAGATTTAGCTGCACAAGTTAAAGCTGGCGAAATGAACTTTGACGTTGTTATCGCATCTCCAGATGCAATGCGCGTTGTTGGTATGTTAGGTCAAATCTTAGGCCCACGTGGTTTAATGCCTAACCCTAAAACTGGTACAGTAACGCCAAACGTTGCTGAAGCAGTTAAGAATGCCAAAGCCGGTCAAGTTCGTTACAGAAACGACAAAAATGGTATTATTCATACAACTATCGGTAAAGTAACTTTTACTACTGAACAGTTGAAAGAAAACTTAGAATCGTTAGTGTCAGCACTGAAAAAGGCTAAGCCTGCAGTTGCTAAAGGCATTTACGTGAAAAAGATTAGCATCTCTACCACTATGGGTGCAGGTGTTGCTATCGACCAGGGTTCTCTGGAAGAAGTGAAGTAATATACAAGGCACGCATATTAGTCTATAATGTGCGCACTTTGTGGGTTGAAGCCGCTTTTGTGCAATCACTTTACAGTTTTTGCACAATTGAGTCGGTTTCCGTCCAAGACCGCAGGTGTTAATCGTTAGATTGACTTAATTTCCAGCGTAGACGGTGTCAGGCCCCAGCTAAATTTTTTTACTGGAAATCTGCACCGTAAGTAATTAAACACATAAGTGTTTAGTTTGGTAAATACTAGGGAATACCCTAGGTAGAATCCAGGAGTAAAGCCAATGGCATTAAGACTCGAAGACAAAAAGGCAATTGTTGCTGAAGTCAACGAAGCTGCCAAAGGTGCACTTTCTGCAGTTGTTGCCGATTCACGCGGCGTGACTGTAGGTGCTATGACCGGTCTGCGTAAAGCTGCTCGCGAAAATGGTGTTTTTGTACGTGTAGTACGAAATACCCTTGCTCGTCGTGCAGTTGAAGGTACAGCTTTTGAGTGCCTAGCAGAAACGTTCACTGGCCCAACTTTAATAGCTTTTTCTCTTGAGCACCCAGGTGCAGCAGCGCGTCTTTTAAAAGACTTCGCTAAGGGACAAGCAAAATTTGAAGTTAAAGGTGCAGCTTTCGAAGGGATGTTTATCCCTGCAGCTGATATTGATCGTTTAGCGAAACTACCAACATACGAAGAAGCACTAGCTCAGTTGATGATGACTATGAAAGAAGCATCTGCTGGCAAGTTCGTTCGTACATTGGCCGCCCTTCGCGATCAAAAACAAGACGCTGCTTAATTATAAGCTAGCATCTTAATAAAATTGAATTCAGAACAATAGGAAATATTTCTAATGTCTATCACTAAAGACCAAATCTTAGAAGCTTTCGCAGCAATGTCTGTAATGGAAGTAGTTGAATTAATCGAAGCAATGGAAGTTAAGTTCGGCGTTTCTGCTGCTGCTGCTACTGTTGCTGCTGGCGGCGACGCTGTTGCTGCTGAAGAGCAAACAGAATTCGACGTTATTCTTACTTCTCATGGCGAAAACAAAGTAGCAGTTATTAAAGCTCTTCGTAGCGCTACAGGTCTAGGCCTAAAAGAAGCTAAGACTATGTCTGAGTCTTCTCCAATAGCTGTTAAAGAAGCCGTTTCTAAAGAAGAAGCTGCAACTCTTAAAGCTACTTTAGAAGAAGCTGGTGCTTCTGTTGAAGTTAAGTAAGCTGTAGTTTAGCTTGCATCACCCAAGTAATTGGGTGAAGGCTGGCGGTTTTTTAACCGTCGGCCTTTTTTGCGCTCTATGCGCAGGCGATTTTTTTTCACCGTTTATCGCCAGTTTTAGCAGTCCCTAGCAGAGATTACTGGTTAGGTTCTTGCCATCAACGGTGATGGGCAAACGTGCTGATTTAATTAAATTAAATTAATTCAGTCTTGGTCACATCTCGTAAGCAGAGGAAACCCATGGTTTACTCCTATTCTGAAAAGAAGCGTATTCGCAAAGACTTTGGTAAGCGTCCCAAAGTTTTGGACATCCCTTATTTACTGTCTATCCAATTAGACTCTTTTAAGAAGTTCACCGATCAAGATCCTACGGGTGAGCGTGGCTTTGAAGCTGCATTCCGTAGTGTTTTTCCTATCAAGAGCTTTTCTGGCTATTCTGAACTGCAATATGTCAGTTACAAGCTAGGTGAGCCAGTTTTTGATGTGAAAGAATGTCAGATCCGCGGTGTTACTTATTCAGCTCCACTACGTGTTAAATTACGTATGGTGTTGTTTGACCGTGAAGCTGCTGCTGGCACTGTTAAAGATATTAAAGAGCAAGAAGTCTACATGGGTGATATCCCATTAATGACTGATAACGGTACTTTCGTTATTAACGGTACTGAGCGTGTAATCGTGTCTCAGTTACACCGTTCTCCAGGTGTATTCTTTGATCATGACCGTGGTAAAACCCACTCTTCTGGTAAGGTGCTGTATAACGCACGTATTATTCCTTACCGTGGTTCATGGCTTGATTTTGAATTTGATCCTAAAGATGCGCTCTTTGTTCGTATTGACCGTCGCCGTAAATTACCTGCGACTATAATCTTGCGCGCTCTTGATTATTCAACTCAAGATATCCTCGATTTATTCTTCGAGCGTATTGAGTTTAATATCAAAAAAGACTCACTAGTCATGTCACTTGTGCCTGACCGTCTACGTGGAGAAACTGCTAGCTATGACATTAAAGATGCCGAAGGCTCTTTATTAGTAGAAGCTGGCCGTCGTATTACTGCACGTCATATTAAGCAACTTGAAAAAACCAATACTATTGAGCTTGAAGTGCCAGTAGATTACATTGTTGGTAAGTATGCTGCACAAGATTATATCGATGAAGATACTGGTGAAGTATTAGTTACAGCAAACAGTGAGATTACCTTAGAAGATTTAGCTAACTTATCACTTGCTGGTATTAAGAGAATTGATACTTTATTTATCAACGACCTTGATCACGGTGCTTATATTGCTGATACATTACGTATTGATTCAACAACTAACCGTTTAGAAGCGTTAGTTGAAATCTATCGTATGATGCGCCCTGGTGAACCACCAACTAAAGATGCCGCTGAAGGTTTATTCCAAAACTTATTCTTTAGTGAAGAACGCTATGACTTATCTAAAGTAGGTCGTATGAAGTTCAATCGTCGTCTTGAGATTGCTGAAGACGAAGGTAACGGCGTGTTGTCTAAAGATGACATCGTATGTGTTATGAAGAAAATCATCGAAATCCGTAACGGTTATGATGAAGTTGACGATATTGACCACTTAGGTAACCGTCGTATTCGTAGCGTTGGTGAGATGGCTGAAAACCAATTCCGTGTTGGTTTAGTCCGTGTTGAGCGTGCTGTTCGTGAGCGTCTATCTTTAGGCGATTTAAACGAGCTAATGCCACAAGACTTAATTAACGCTAAACCGATTTCTGCGGCAGTGAAAGAATTCTTTGGTTCTTCACAGTTGTCACAGTTTATGGATCAAAACAACCCGCTATCAGAAGTAACGCATAAGCGTCGTATTTCTGCGCTTGGCCCAGGTGGTTTGACTCGTGAACGTGCTGGTTTCGAAGTTCGTGACGTACATCCAACTCACTACGGTCGTTTATGCCCAATTGAGACCCCTGAAGGTCCAAACATTGGTCTAATCAACTCGTTAGCAAGTTTTGCTCGTACTAACTCTTATGGTTTCCTAGAAACACCTTACCGCAAAGTGGTTGATGGTGTTATTACTGATGAAGTTGAATACTTATCAGCAATTGAAGAAGGCCGTTATGTAATTGCGCAGGCGAACATTGAAGTTGATGCAAATGGTCGTATGTCTGAAGAACAGATTGCTTGTCGTCATAAAGGTGAATCAACCTTTATGCGTGCAGCAGACGTTCAGTATATGGATGTATCACCACAGCAGATTATTTCTGTTGCAGCATCGTTAATTCCGTTCTTAGAACACGATGATGCTAACCGTGCATTGATGGGTGCAAACATGCAACGTCAAGCCGTCCCTACTTTACGTGCTGATAAGCCGTTAGTGGGTACCGGTATTGAACGTACACTTGCTGTTGACTCTGGCGTGGTTGTGGTTGCTAAACGTGGTGGTGTTGTCGATTACGTTGATGCGAGCCGTATCGTTGTTAAAGTAAATGAAGATGAGTTACGCGCAGGCGAAGCTGGTATCGACATCTACAACTTAACTAAATATACCCGTTCAAACCAAAACACTTGTATTAACCAACGTCCTTGTTGTTCTGTTGGTGAACCAGTGGTTCGTGGTGATGTATTGGCTGATGGTCCATCTACCGATTTAGGTGATTTGGCCCTTGGTCAGAACATGCGTATCGCGTTCATGCCTTGGAACGGTTATAACTTCGAAGATTCGATCTTAATTTCTGAGCGTGTAGCGCAAGAAGATCGTTTTACAACTATCCATATTCAAGAGCTTTCGTGTATCGCTCGTGATACTAAATTGGGTAGCGAAGAAATCACTGCTGATATTCCAAACGTAGGTGAGTCTGCTTTATCTAAACTAGATGAATCAGGTATCGTTTACATTGGTGCAGAAGTGAAGGGTGGCGACATTCTTGTGGGTAAAGTGACACCTAAAGGTGAAACGCAGTTAACCCCTGAAGAGAAACTACTCCGAGCAATTTTTGGTGAAAAAGCTTCTGACGTTAAGGACAGCTCATTACGTGTTCCTAACTCAGTGAAAGGCACCATCATCGATGTCCAGGTATTTACCCGTGACGGCGTTGAGAAAGACAAGCGTGCGCTTGAAATTGAAGATATGCACGTTCGCCAAGCTCGTAAAGACTTAGGTGAAGAGTTCAAGATCCTTGAAGAAGGCGTATTGGGCCGTGCACGTAACTTGTTACTGTCTGTAGGTTATTCTGAAGCTAAGTTAGCTGAGATTCCACGTAAAGACGTATTGATTCAAGTTATCGACGATGAGACAAAACAAACTGAACTAGAACAGTTAGCTGAACAGCACGAAGAGCTAAAAGCTGACTTTGATAAGAAATTTGAAATCAAGCGTCGTAAGATCACCCAAGGTGATGACTTAGCTCCTGGCGTACTAAAGATTGTTAAGGTTTACCTTGCAGTTAAACGTACTATTCAGCCTGGTGATAAGATGGCTGGTCGTCATGGTAACAAAGGTGTTATCTCGAAGATTTGTCCAGTTGAAGATATGCCATACGATAATGAAGGTAATCCTGTCGACATCGTACTTAACCCATTGGGCGTACCATCGCGTATGAACATCGGTCAGGTACTTGAAGTCCATATGGGAGCAGCTGCTAAAGGTATTGGCAATAAGATTACTGCAATGCTTGAAGAGCAGCGAGAAATTGCTGTCCTTCGTGACTACATTAAGCAAGTGTATGAATTAGGTGATGACGTGCTTCAACGCGTTGATATCGATTCGTTCACTGATGATGAAGTTGTGCGCTTGGCTACCAACCTTAAAGGTGGTATTCCAATTGCTACACCAGCATTCGACGGTGCTAAAGAGAAAGAGATTAAGCAAATGCTTGCTCTTGCAGGCTTACCTGAGTCTGGCCAGTTGACATTATGTGACGGCCGTACCGGTAACGAGTTTGAGCGTAAAGTAACCGTTGGTTACATGTACATGCTTAAACTGAACCACTTAGTTGATGACAAGATGCACGCCCGTTCAACCGGTTCGTACAGCTTAGTGACTCAACAACCATTGGGCGGTAAAGCTCAATTCGGTGGTCAGCGTTTCGGTGAGATGGAAGTGTGGGCACTTGAAGCATACGGTGCAGCTTATACTCTACAAGAAATGCTAACAGTTAAGTCAGATGACGTTAACGGTCGTACTCAGATGTATAAGAGTATCGTCGACGGTAATCATCAGATGCAACCAGGCATGCCTGAGTCTTTCAACGTATTGTTGAAAGAAATTCGTTCACTTGGTATTAATATCGAGTTGGACCAAGAGTAAGCATCGCACTTAAGCAATGTTTGGTAACCAAGGGTGCTTTGCAGCAGCAAAGCACCTGGTTTAACTCCTTCAGGAGAGAAACGTGAAAGACTTATTAAAGTTTCTTAAACAGCAAAGTAAGACTGAAGAATTTAACGGTATTAAAATTGGTTTGGCATCGCCAGATCTAATCCGTTCTTGGTCTTTTGGTGAAGTAAAGAAGCCAGAAACCATTAACTACCGTACATTCAAACCTGAACGTGAAGGTTTGTTCTGTGCGCGTATCTTTGGTCCAGTTAAAGATTACGAATGTTTGTGTGGTAAATACAAGCGTTTGAAGCATCGTGGTGTTATTTGTGAAAAGTGTGGCGTAGAAGTTACCCAGACTAAAGTGCGTCGTGAGCGCATGGGTCACATTGATCTGGCTAGCCCAGTTGCACACATTTGGTTCTTAAAATCACTTCCGTCACGTATTGGCTTAATGCTAGACATGACATTGCGTGATATTGAACGCGTACTGTATTTCGAATCATTTGTTGTGATCGAGCCTGGCATGACCACGCTTGAGCGCGGCCAAATGCTAACCGAAGAAACGTATCTTGATGCGTTAGAAGAATACGGTGACGAGTTTGAAGCTAAGATGGGTGCTGAAGCAGTTCTTGAATTGCTACGAGCTATCAACTTATCAGAACAGATCGAACAAATGCGTGAAGAGTTACCTTCAATTAACTCTGAAACCCGTCGCAAGAAGGTCACTAAGCGCCTTAAATTGATGGAAGCATTTTTCACTTCTGGCAACAAGCCAGAGTGGATGATCTTAAAAGTATTACCGGTTCTTCCACCTGATCTACGTCCATTAGTGCCGTTAGACGGTGGTCGTTTCGCGACATCAGATCTTAACGATCTTTACCGTCGTGTGATTAACCGTAACAACCGCTTAAAGCGTCTGTTAGATTTAGCTGCGCCTGACATTATCGTACGTAACGAAAAACGTATGTTACAAGAGTCAGTTGATGCGCTATTAGATAACGGTCGTCGCGGTCGTGCAATTACGGGTTCTAACAAGCGTCCGCTTAAATCTCTTGCTGATATGATCAAGGGTAAGCAAGGTCGTTTCCGTCAGAACTTACTTGGTAAGCGTGTTGATTATTCAGGCCGTTCGGTAATTACCGTAGGACCTACTTTACGTCTGCATCAGTGTGGTCTTCCTAAGAAGATGGCGCTTGAGCTATTCAAACCATTCATCTACGGCAAGTTAGAGGCGCGTGGTTTAGCGACTACTATTAAAGCTGCTAAGAAAATGGTTGAACGCGAACAGGCTGAAGTATGGGATGTGTTAGACGAAGTGATTCGCGAACATCCAGTGATGCTTAACCGTGCACCAACACTTCACAGACTGGGTATTCAAGCATTTGAACCTGTTCTAATTGAAGGTAAAGCAATTCAATTGCATCCGTTAGTTTGTGCGGCATATAACGCCGACTTCGACGGTGACCAAATGGCGGTTCACGTACCATTAACGCTTGAAGCTCAGTTAGAAGCTCGTGCGCTAATGATGTCAACCAACAACATTTTGTCACCAGCTAACGGTGAGCCTGTAATTACTCCGTCTCAGGACGTTGTATTAGGTTTGTATTACACCAGTCGCGAGCGTATTAACGGTCGCGGTGAGGGCATGGTTTTCTCTGACGTTTCTGAAGTCGAGAAAGCCTACGCTACAGGTGTTGCTGAACTACATGCTCGCGTTAAGGTTCGTATTACTGAGACGCACATTGCAGAAGATGGCGAAAGAACTAAAGCAACTCGTATCATTGATACGACTGTTGGTCGTGCTCTTTTATCATTAATTCTGCCTGAAGGCTTATCGTATGATCTGGTTAACCAGAACATGGGTAAGAAGCAGATCTCAAAGTTATTGAACACTTGTTATCGTCAACTAGGCCTTAAAGATACTGTTATCTTTGCTGACCAATTGATGTATACCGGTTTCCGTTTTGCAACCATCTCTGGTGCCTCTGTTGGTATTGATGACATGGTTATTCCAGACGAGAAATACACCTTAGTAGCAGACGCTGAAGCTGAAGTGCTTGAAATTCAAGAGCAGTTCCAATCAGGTCTTGTTACTGCCGGTGAGCGTTACAACAAAGTAATCGATATCTGGGCAAGCGCCAACGAAAAAGTTTCTAAAGCGATGATGGAAAACCTGTCAACTGAGACAGTGATTAACCGTGATGGCGTACCTGAGCAACAAGCTTCGTTTAACAGCATCTATATGATGGCTGACTCAGGCGCTCGTGGTAGTGCTGCACAGATCCGTCAGTTAGCGGGTATGCGTGGTTTGATGGCAAAACCAGATGGTTCTATCATTGAAACCCCAATTACAGCTAACTTCCGTGAAGGTCTTAACGTACTCCAGTACTTTATTTCTACTCACGGTGCGCGTAAAGGTCTTGCCGATACAGCATTGAAGACTGCTAACTCGGGTTACCTAACTCGCCGTTTAGTAGATGTTGCACAAGACTTAGTTGTTATTGAAGATGACTGTGGTGTTGAGCATGGTCTAACAATGAAACCGCTTATTGAAGGTGGTGATGTTGTTGAGCCATTACGTGAGCGTGTTCTAGGTCGTGTTGTTGCTCTTGACGTAATGAAGCCTGGTACAGACGAAGTGCTTGCTCCACGCAACACACTTCTTGATGAAGCTTGGTGTAATACGTTAGAAGAACACAGTATCGATGAAGTTATTGTTCGTTCTGTAATTACCTGTGATACAGACTTCGGTGTGTGTGCAGCTTGTTACGGCCGTGACTTGGCTCGTGGTCATATTATTAACCACGGTGAAGCGATTGGTGTTGTTGCTGCGCAGTCTATTGGTGAACCTGGTACTCAGTTAACCATGCGTACGTTCCACATTGGTGGTGCGGCATCTCGAGCTTCTGCAGAAAACAACGTTCAAGTTAAGAATGCTGGTTCTCTGAAGTTACACAATGCTAAGCATGTATCTAACATCGACGGTAAGCTCGTTATCGTATCTCGTTCTTCAGAGTTAGCCATCATCGATGAGCTAGGTCGTGAGAAAGAGCGTTATAAAGTGCCTTACGGTACAGTTTTAGAGAAATTGGAAGACAGTGAAGTAGCAGCTGGCGAAATCATCGCTAACTGGGATCCACATACTCACCCAATTATTTCTGAAGTTGCTGGTAGTGTGAAGTTCGTTGACATGATTGATGGTGTCACTATGACGCGTCAAACAGATGAGTTAACGGGTCTATCTTCTGTAGTTGTGCTCGATGTTGGTGCGCGTACTTCAGCAGGTAAAGAATTGCGTCCAGCAATTCGCTTGGTTGATGCCGATGGTAATGACTTAATGATCCCTGGTACTGAAGTACCAGCTCAGTATTTCTTACCGGGTAACGCGATTGTGTCGAAAGACGATAACGCGAAAATCAACGTAGGTGACCCATTAGCACGTATTCCACAAGAATCGTCTAAAACTCGCGACATCACCGGTGGTCTGCCACGTGTTGCTGACTTATTTGAAGCGCGTAAACCAAAAGAGCCTGCAATTCTTGCAGAAATTTCTGGTACGATCTCGTTCGGTAAGGAAACTAAGGGTAAACGTCGACTAGTGATCACTCCTGCAGATGGTAGTGAACATTATGAAGAAATGATCCCTAAGTGGCGTAACTTAAACGTGTTCGAAGGTGAAAAAGTCGAACGTGGTGAAGTTATTGCAGATGGTCCAGAAGCGGCACATGACATCTTGCGTCTTCGTGGTATCCACAACGTAGCAAACTACATTGTGAACGAAGTACAGGACGTTTACCGTCTACAGGGCGTTAAGATCAACGATAAGCACATCGAAGTTATCATTCGTCAAATGCTACGTAAGTGTTTAATCACTTCGACAGGCGACACTGAGTTCTTAGAAGGTGAACAGGCAGAAGTTTCACGCGTGAAGATTGCTAACCGTGAGCTTGTTGCTCAAGGTAAAACACCTGCAACGTTCGAACGTGAATTACTAGGTATTACCAAAGCTTCTTTGGCTACTGAATCATTCATCTCTGCTGCATCGTTCCAGGAAACCACTCGTGTGTTAACTGAAGCGGCCGTTGGTGGTAAGAGCGATCCATTACGTGGTTTGAAAGAAAACGTAATCGTAGGTCGTTTGATCCCTGCAGGTACAGGCTATGCTTATCACAAAACCCGTAACGAAGAACGTGCTAAAGCAGCAAGTTCTCGTGGCAAAGTGGAAACTAAAACAGTTACTGCAAGTGAAGCTGAACAGAACCTAGCAGATCTCTTAAATTTAGCTGGTAGCTAAGATTAAGTTAATGGTTTGTTAAAAAAAGGCGCCTTTGGCGCCTTTTTTGTTGGAATTTGCATGAAAAGTTGGCTATTTCTTGACAGGCGGCCATTACCTTTCTAAAATTCCGCGTCCCACCATTGTGGGATATAGATTTTTCACACCTAATTGTTGAGTTTAAATCAACTGTCGGAGCTATACATGGCAACTGTTAACCAGTTGGTACGTAAGCCACGCTCGCCAAAAGTCGAAAAGACTAATGTGCCTGCGTTGAATGCGTGCCCACAAAAACGTGGTGTTTGTACTCGTGTGTACACAACAACACCTAAAAAACCTAACTCTGCACTACGTAAAGTAGCTCGTGTGCGTCTAACTAACGGTTTCGAAGTTACTTCGTATATCGGTGGTGAAGGCCATAACTTGCAAGAGCACAGTGTAATTCTAATCCGTGGTGGTCGTGTTAAAGACTTACCTGGTGTGCGTTACCATACTGTTCGTGGCGCATTAGATTGTGCAGGCGTGACTTCACGTCGCCAAGGCCGTTCTAAATACGGTGCTAAGCGTCCTAAGTCTTAACGTATCCCGTTAGAAGTAAGGCCAAGCTAGTATTATTTAACATTCCAGTTTTGGAAATACCTGAAGCATACGGAGAATTGATATGCCAAGACGTCGCGTTGTAGGACAACGTAAAATCCTACCAGATCCAAAGTTTCACAGTGAGTTGTTGGCTAAGTTCATCAACGTCATTATGCAAGACGGCAAAAAGTCGACTGCAGAAAAAATTATCTACAAGGCTTTAGATGTTGTCGCTGAAAAGAAAAGCGAAAATCATTTAAGTATCCTTGAAGCAGCCCTTGATAACGTCCGTCCATCAGTCGAAGTTAAATCTCGTCGTGTTGGTGGTTCTACTTATCAAGTACCATGTGAAGTTCGTCCTGTGCGTCGTAACGCACTAGCGATGCGCTGGTTAGTTGAAGCTGCTCGCAAACGTGGTGAAAAATCTATGGCTTTACGTCTAGCAGGTGAAATGCTAGATGCGTCTGACAACAAAGGTACTGCGGTTAAGAAGCGTGAAGACGTGCATCGCATGGCTGAAGCTAACAAAGCTTTCGCTCATTACCGTTGGTAATATGATGGCGCGGGTTTCGACCCGCGCCATATTGTTGATATTGCTAAAACTAAAAAGTTTTAGCTGAGAGGGTATAAATAGTGGCTCGTATAACCCCAATTGAGCATTATCGTAATATCGGTATTGTTGCTCATGTGGATGCAGGTAAAACTACCACAACAGAACGTGTTCTGTTCTATACCGGTATGTCTCATAAAATCGGTGAGGTGCATGACGGCGCCGCCACGACAGATTGGATGGTACAGGAGCAAGAACGTGGTATTACTATCACTTCAGCTGCAGTAACAACTTTTTGGCGCGGTATGGAAGCTCAATTCGACCAACACCGTATTAATATCATCGATACCCCAGGTCACGTAGACTTCACTATTGAAGTCGAGCGTTCTTTACGCGTATTAGATGGTGCAGTAGTAGTCTTCTGCGGCTCATCAGGCGTTGAACCACAATCTGAAACCGTATGGCGTCAAGCTGATAAATACCACGTTCCGCGTCTAGTATTTATTAATAAGATGGACCGTGCAGGTGCAGATTTTGACCGTGTAATAAATCAAATTCGTAACCGCCTTGGTGCGACTTGTGTACCGATTCAATTGAACATAGGTGCAGAAGAGAACTTCAAGGGTGTTATAGATTTAATTAAGATGAAAGCCATTAACTGGTCTGAAACAGATCAAGGTATGACATTCTCTTATGAAGACATTCCTGCAAATCTAGCGGCAAAAGCTGCTGAAATGCATGAGTATCTCGTGGAAGCAGCAGCTGAAGCCTCTGATGAACTGATGAATAAATACCTTGAAGAAGGTGAGTTGTCTGAAGTCGAGATCAAAGCAGCGTTGCGTCAGCGCACAATTAACAATGAGATCGTCTTAGCTACTTGTGGTTCTGCTTTTAAGAACAAAGGTGTGCAAGCTGTTCTCGATGCGGTAGTTGACTTTTTACCTGCACCTAACGATGTTCCTGCAATTACAGGCATCGATGAGAGCGAAAAAGAAGTTAAACGTCCACCGGATGACAATGCCCCTTTTGCGGCTTTAGCATTTAAAATTGCGACTGATCCATTTGTTGGTACACTGACCTTTATCCGTGTGTATTCAGGTGTGCTCGAATCAGGTTCTGGAGTTTACAATTCTGTTAAACAGAAGCGTGAACGAGTAGGTCGTATTGTGCAAATGCACGCAAATGATCGAACAGAACTGAAAGAAGTACGCGCTGGTGATATTGCGGCAGCTATCGGTCTTAAAGATGTAACAACCGGTGATACTCTTTGCGATAACGATCACAGAGTGATTCTTGAGCGCATGGAATTCCCTGAACCCGTTATTACCATAGCCGTTGAGCCTCGTTCAAAAGCTGACCAAGATAAAATGGGAATTGCGTTGCAAAAATTAGCAGCGGAAGATCCATCTTTTAAAGTTGAGACTAATGAAGAGTCGGCACAAACACTGATATCTGGTATGGGCGAATTGCACTTAGACATTATCGTTGACCGTATGCGTCGCGAATTTGGTGTTGAGTGTAACGTTGGTAAACCTCAGGTTGCTTATCGTGAAACAATTCGTTCTAAAGTTGAAGTGGAAGGTAAGTTCGTACGTCAATCTGGCGGACGTGGTCAATTTGGCCATGTTTGGCTAAGAATAGAGCCACTCGAAGAGGGTGCAGGCTACGAATTTGTTAACGAAATAGTAGGTGGTGTAGTTCCTCGAGAATTCATACCTGCCGTTGACAAAGGTATTCAAGAACAGATGAAGAATGGTGTATTAGCCGGATATCCTGTACTTGACGTGAAAGTTAGCTTGTTCGATGGTTCATATCATGATGTGGACTCGAACGAAATGGCTTTCAAAATTGCTGGTTCAATGGGCTTTAAACAGGGGGCGCTAGAAGCGACTCCGGTGTTGCTCGAGCCTTGTATGAAAGTAGAAGTGACTACGCCTGAGAATTATATGGGCGACGTAGTGGGTGATTTAAACCGCCGTCGTGGCATAATTGAAGGTATGGATGATGGCATCGCAGGTGTTAAACTTGTCCACGCTGTAGTACCTCTATCTGAAATGTTTGGCTATGCGACTGATTTGCGCTCTGCATCTCAGGGTCGTGCTTCATACTCTATGGAGTTTTTGAAGTACGCAGATGCACCGCAAAACATTGCAAAAGCGATTATAGAATCTCGTAACTAATATTGGTTACGGCATCAATGTTATATTGCTCGAATTAATCGAGCACTTCTGAAAAGAAAGGAATATATCGTGGCAAAAGCTAAATTTGAACGTAAAAAGCCTCACGTAAACGTGGGCACTATTGGTCACGTTGACCATGGTAAAACAACTTTAACAGCAGCAATTTCTGCCGTTTTAGCTAAAACTTATGGTGGTGAAGTTAAGAACTTCGCACAAATCGATAACGCTCCAGAAGAGCGTGAGCGCGGTATTACAATTAATACTTCTCACATCGAATATGACACACCAATTCGTCACTACGCA
>NZ_JACJFI010000084.1 GCF_014164505.1 Shewanella sp. SG41-4
ACAAAACTCATCACAGTCACCTTTTCATTCCGGCGAGCAATCTGTTCAATCACGCTTAGGGGTGCGCGATAAAATGGAGCAATTCGGCAAACGGGTCGTTCGTGATCATATGCCTGAACAACATCGAGCATTTTATCAGCAATTGCCCTTTATTTTAATTGGACATGCTGATGATAATGGTTGGCCATGGGCATCTATGTTGTTTGGAGAACCCGGTTTTATGGTGAGCCAAGATGCCAAAACCCTGGAGATACAAAGCACCCCAGTGAAGGGGGATCCACTTGCAGAGTCACTAAAACCCAATTTAAAACTAGGTTTGTTGGGGATTGAACTTACCACACGGCGAAGAAATCGATTGGCTGCAAAAATCAAATCGGTCAGTGAAAATAGTATAAAATTATCAATCGATCAGTCATTTGGCAATTGCCCTCAATATATTCAAATTCGCGAATTAGAAAAAGTTCCAGCTGAAATGATGCCAAAGTCAACTGTTGAAATGCTGAGTAACATTGATCACAGGGCACGCGACCTCATCGAAAACGTCGATACATTTTTTGTGGCCAGCTACCATGATGATGGAAGCGATGCTCCAACAAATGGCGCTGATGTATCTCATCGAGGCGGCAAACCAGGGTTTGTCAGGGTAGATAATGAAACAACATTGACCATCCCTGATTATGCCGGGAATTTTCATTTTAATACTTTTGGCAACTTTATTGAAAACCCAAAAGCAGGGCTGTTGTTTGTCGATTTTGAACATGGCGATTTATTAACACTTACGGGTCATGTCGAATTGATATGGGAATCTGAAGAGATCGAATTTTTTGAAGGTGCACAGCGTTTATGGAAATTTCATATTCATCAGGGGCGACGCATTAATTACGGCTTACCACTACGCTGGAAGCTTAAAGAATATTCCGCTAACACTCTGATGACAGGTACTTGGGGTGAGGCTGTACAACAGCAAAATTTAGTAAACCAACTTGACAGCTGGTTAAGCTATCGTATCAGCAAAATCGTCAGTGAAAGCCCGTCAATTAAATCGGTTTATTTGAGTAGTGATAATGGCGTATTGCCTAAGTTTAAACCCGGTCAGTTTCTCACGATCAAGGCGAATATAGACAAAAAAGAGCAAATTCGTACCTATACATTATCAAATGCACCAGCCGACCCCGAATATCGTCTCAGTGTCAAAATAGAAC
This sequence comes from Shewanella sp. SG41-4, assembly GCF_014164505.1. Taxonomy (GTDB): domain Bacteria; phylum Pseudomonadota; class Gammaproteobacteria; order Enterobacterales; family Shewanellaceae; genus Shewanella. The sequence goes on from NZ_JACJFI010000084.1 coordinate 1,203, forward strand.
AGACAGCATCAAGTATTCCTGATGGCGTTTTTTCTAACTACATTCACAATACGCTTCAAGTAGGGGATATAATTTCTGCCAAAGCTCCGAGAGGCAGCTTTGTCTTCGATAGTGATAAATTGCGCCCAGCAGTATTGTTAGCCGGAGGTGTTGGTATCACACCGATGATTTCCATGGCACGGGACGCTCTCCATACTGGGGTTAGAACACGCTCAATAAGGCCGATGAGTATTTTTGTTTCAACTAAAAATATGGCGCAGCGTGCATTCTTCGATGAATTGAAAGAAATTTCCCGATTAAGTGGCGGGTATATCAATACCATTTGGGCATTAACTCAAACTGATGAACATGCCACACCGGGGCATGATTTTCACCACAGCGGGCGTATTTCGGCTTCTTTGTTACAGTCAGTATTGCCCTTGGATGACTATGATTATTATATTTGTGGTCCATCAGGGTTCATGCAAAATATGTATGACATGCTGCGCAAGCTAGGTGTTGTTGATAAGCGGATCCACGCTGAAGAGTTTGGACCTGCATCATTAGTTAGAGAAATTGATGTTGCGAGTACTGGCTTCGTGCAAAAACCTCATGCTGCGGCCGCGATAATCGAATTCACACGTTCAAAGGTTGAACAAGCTTGGTCACCGGATGATGGTTCATTATTAGATTTTTCTGAAAATCATGGGTTTACACCAGAATATGGTTGTCGAAGCGGCCAGTGTGGAGCTTGTAAAGTTACGTTATCTGAGGGGAGCGTGTGTTATCAAACGGAGCATTCTTTTCCTCTTGAAGGCAATGAAGTATTGTTATGCTGTGCTGTGCCGGCAGCGGAGGAAGGCCAAGATGTGGTGAAGATAAGTTTGGATATGTAAGTAATATTGATACAAAAAAGCAAAATTATCCGATTAGGCAAAAAACGTATGGTTTCGAATCTAAGGTATTAATTTTATAAACAAAAGTTGGCTCTCTCTATTGTTAAATTAGGTTTTTCATTCGAGTCAACATATCGGATTTTTTTATCAAGCACGACTAAAGTCAAACGATACTTTGATGGTGCTTGGTATTTTTTAGAATTATTCATGCCAATAGAGAGACTTCTTTCCTTCTATTAGGCGTTGCTGACTTGTTATTGTATCAATCAAAAAGTTACGACAAGCTCTTACTCTTGCGGTACTTTTCAAATCTATATGGCTTAACACCCAAACTCCCCAATCGGTGTTTGTTAATGGAATGTCTAAACGCCTTAAAACCGTTTCCGAATCGGCAACGTAACATGGCAAACGTGCAATTCCGACATCATTTCTAACTAGTTCCATCATTGTCATTACATCTCCAGTGCGAGTAATAGAGGCGGCGTTTGGAAAGTGCTGTGTTACCCAATGAGAGTTTACATCTTGACGCCATAAGATTATGCGTTGCTGTGAAACCTTCTGTTCTAAATATGACTCGCTGGCATAAATACCGTGGGCGAGGGTAGCAATTTTTTTACCTACTAAATATTCCGGTGGATTTGGGCTGATCCTCAATGCAATGTCGGCTTCTCTGCTGTTTAGATCAACAAGTCCGGCAGAAGAAATTAACTCAAGTTCAATGGAAGGATATTGAACAATAAACGTATTTAGTTTTGGTATAATTAAACGAGTAAACAGATCATAAGAAGAAGCTAATTTGAGTGATCCACTAAGCTGTTGATCCATGCCAAATACTTCGCGATCAGCTTTGAGTATTTTTTCTTCAACGGAGACAGCATAAGGCAGCAGATTTTCTCCCACTTGTGTCAACAGATAACCGGAAGGTGTTCTATCAAATAGCCGACTGCCTAGTTGTTCTTCAAGAGCGGCAATACGCCTTGCCACAGTAGTATGTTTGACATTTAAGTTTCGGCCGGCACCACTAACTGATTGATTCCTCACCAGTGCTAAGAAATATCGTAAATCGTCCCAGTTCATTATTGAGCTTCCAAAACAGGTTAATATTATTCAGTGCTAAATTGCACATCGATAGTGCAATAATAAGTATTATAGCTAATTAATGCACGAGTTATTATACCCCTGAGAGCTTATTGCAGAATGTGTAGTAAGTAAATCTTATTGAATCTATCGAAAATTAAGGAATTAAAACATGCCACACATTAGAATTACTGCTCAACAAGGCACTTTTAATACTGCCAACCAGGATAACTTCGTCAAAGAAATCACCAATGCTGTTTTGATAGCAGAAAATGCGGATCCTAAAGACCCTGCAGCACTGTCATTAGCCTGGGTTTATTTTAATGAGCGAGCGAAAGATTCTGTTTATATAGGTAATGAACACCTTGATACAGCGCCGATCGTGATCCAAGTTACCACACCAGCGGGTTCGCTCGACCAAGCGAGTCGAAATAAGCTTGAAGTTAACATTAATAGCATCATCAATGACTACATTGGTAATTACGAAAATCGGTTAAACCATTGGCTGCTGATGGATGAAATTGAAGAAGGCGGATGGGCAAGTGCCGGAATTATTTTTAGTATTAGTGACGTTAAAAGTGCCATGAACATCTCTCAATAGTAAGTGGTTACCACCTAGGTTAAGAGGACTGAGTAATGAGTAAAAATGTTGTTATCACCGGCGCCAATCGTGGTATTGGTTTGGCATTATCTAAACGATATTTGGCATTAGGCTACAATGTTTTTTCCGTATGCCGTAACACCTCTTCGGAATTAATGGCGCTTAAAGGAATCAAAGTGTTAAGCGGCATAGATGTAACAAATGTCGAAGACCTCAAGCTATTTCATGAGCAGTTGAGCCATCTAAGAATTGATTTACTGGTGAGCAATGCAGGCATTATGAGTGAGGAGTTTCTTGGGGATGTCGATTACGATAGGGTACTCAGGCAATTTCAAGTGAATGCAATAGCGCCGCTGCGAGTTACTGAGTCTTTGCTTAGTAATTTAAAACAAGGTGCCAAGATTGTTTTCATTTCTAGTCGCATGGGATCGCTATCAGATAATAACTCTGGCGGATCTTATGGTTATCGAATGTCGAAAGCAGCATTGAATGCTGCTGGGGTATCGCTAGCAATGGATCTAAAATCCAGAGGTGTTGCTGTTGGATTGTTACATCCGGGATTTGTTAAAACTGAACTCGTTGACTACAAAGGAAATATGTCTGCAAATGAAGCGGCAAATCTGATTATTCAAAGGATATATGAGCTGAATATGGATAATACCGGAACTTTTTGGCATGCGAATGGTGATATATTAGCTTTTTAATCATTAAATGTTAAGCATCGGCTCTCAATATTAGAGCCGGTGTTTATTTCATCAGTGGTAAGTATTTATTTTCGAATAATGAAGTGATGTGATGTGATTTTTATGAAACTAAAACTGAGCAGAATTTAATGTTTGAGTTGTTGTTAAGAGAATTAGTTAGTATCAAAGATCTGGCGAGTCACTTAAATGAATAAATTCGAAATCCGAGTTGTGTTTTAAGGAATATTTAATGTCATTTGAAAGCTTGTTTACTTTATTCTGTGCAATGGTTATTTTGGCCATCGTACCTGGGCCAGCAGTATTTGCAATTATTGCGCGCTCTTTTTCATCAGGTACTTTGCCAGCGTTTTATATAACTGTTGGTATTGTATTAGGAGATTATGTATTTATTGTCCTTGCTTTATTTGGTTTGTCTGCACTTGCAGAGGTAATGGGAGCTGCATTTTTTATTATTAAATACTTTAGTGCTGCTTATTTAGTTTGGCTTGGAGTTAAACTCTTACGTAAGAGAGAAAACGCAATTGACAATGAGGAATCAAAAGATTCATCTTTAATGTCGAATTTTATATCAGGTCTTTTTATTACGCTCGGAAATCCCAAGGCAATTTTATTTTACGTTGGTTTTTTCCCTGCCTTCATCAATGTTACGGAAGTTACATTTTATGATACAGGGTTAATCATGTTTGCTGCTACATTGGCTTTTGGAAGCGTAAATATGTGTTACTCATTATTAGCAGTAAAAGCTAAAAATTCTTTTAGAAATCCTCATGCATCAAATATTATAAATAAAACTGCGGGGGCTATGATGGTATCAGCCGGATGTATAGTAGCGGCTAAAGCCTAAGCCTAAAGCATAGGTAGTCGCTCAGAAAATTGGCGAGACACAACCTGTGATATTTCGTCCGAGGTGAGTTGAGGACAGTTGATCACCATTGAGCAATGATTCTGTGGCAACCATCAGATAATTAAGGCATTTTTGATATATTTGAGGACATTGCTTTTTGAGTAAATAGTGTAATATATGGATATCACGCATGGTGTCGGAACTAGTGGTTTTTTGGCGAAATTGATTAGATCAGATAGCACCATGCGTGTCTATTAATTTGAATAACAAAAGAATTATCTGGGGATTCCCTAGATTAGGGCGTTAGCATCCAAGGGTGAATATGCATATACCGAGTAAATTTAAGCAGAAAGAGGAAAGTCAGTTAAAAGACCTCATACGTGAATATCCTTTTGCTACATTAATAACACAATCAGAATCGGGTATAGAGGCTACTCATTTTCCAGTTATTCTTAACTGTGTTGAAGGTAAAGATATTATTCAAGCTCATATTGCTAAAGCAAATAAAATATGGAAAATGGTTAAAGAAGGCTCTGAAATATTACTTATTTTTAATGGCCCTAATTGCTATATTTCTCCAAACTATTATCCAACTAAAAAAGAGTCAGGGAAAGCCGTACCAACATGGAATTATGTGGTAGTTCACGTTAAAGGACGAATTTCATTCATTCACGATGAAAAGTGGATTTATAACATGATTGATTCCTTAACCAGCATTCATGAGTTAAACCAAGAGATTCCGTGGTCTATGGCTGATGCGCCTGATACCTTTATAAAGCAAATGTTACCAGCAATCGTGGGGATAGAAATATCTATAGATTCCATTGTAGGTCAATGGAAGTTAAGTCAAAATCAACCTGAAGTTAATAAGTTTGGTGTTGTAAAAGGTCTTGAGTCCCACGAGAATGATGTTTCAAAGTTAGTTAAAAATCAAATGTAAAAGCATGCTATCAAGCTAATTAACAATGAAAAATATTGTTGGCCATTTTCGTTCCTCAAATTTTAGCCAACAATATTTTGCCTGTTATTAGGGTGCTGGGGGAACCCCTCGTAATTTCGGTCTACCTGCAGTATGAATTAGCTTGATATATTCATTTTGGCCCAGTAAATCATCGAAGATTTTAATGTGTATTTAGGGCTTAGGCCTAATAGATGCAAATCACAGCTTAACGGTGACTTACGTGCAAGCTGTGCATTACCTATGTATTTGGCTGTTGAATTGGCTTTTAGGTTGAGTGATTTATTTGATTGCCATGACGTTTGTCCCAGAGGTGAAAAACTCACATCTCCGCGTACTCTACCTAGCCAAAACCAACCATAGCGTTCGATTTCTCTGAACTAGGTGTTGCGATAACCCGCATCGGTTACGATGAGTGGACAGCATCCTTTGGGTAAGACTTTGTCAATCTCAGCAAGATAATCGTTGTGACTACGTGGAGCGTTGCCATCTCAAAGTGTAAGTTCGAACAAAAAAGTACGCTCAAACAACGTCACTGAACGCCTTTGAACACTAATCGTTGCACGAAGTGTCATTGTTCATGCACATCAGAACGATCAACGAGGATAAAGGGCATAGAATTGGAGTGACATAGATATCTTCATCACAGCATAAATATCAATTGAAAATATTTATGTTAATTCAATCATTCGACTTTCGAGCCAATCTTTTCGATGACTAAATTCTTCTCCGGTTAACTGGTCAATGCCGCAAAGGAAAGTTTGCCAAACACGACGATTAGTACAGTGATAAAACCTAGCCGCTTGATCATCAACAATTTGTTTTCGTGCAACAGTCATTCAATTAATCCATGAATTTTAGATTTTTTATATCATGCTCAAAATTATTAGATAAATCAAAAGTAAAAAACGTTGATTAAAGTAAGTGCTGAGCTATTTTGTGTGAGATATTGTCTATTAGTATAGTGTTTTAAAAGTATTTGCAGGGATTGAAATGCTGGTTAAAGTGATTGAACTATCGCAATAAACGGGTATAAAAGGACAAATGAAAAAGGCAAATTGATGGGATTATTTGCCTTTTGTTGGTTTAATACGGCTCAATTTTTAGTGGATTTGAACGCTATCCCAGAAGCAAGTGCTTAAGCTGTGATGGCGTTTTGCGCCAAAATACCTTTAAGAACAACCAATTCACCCGACAGGATTTTTGATTGTGCATTTAAAGCGCCTTCCAGCTGTTCCAGTGGTACCGGTGGAGCGAACAAAGTGAAGGAGTAAATGCTATTATTTTCGTCTACTGACACAACACGTGAGCAAGCTTTGCCAACATTGCCATCAGGGAATTTCATGATCCAGTCAACAACGCCATTGGCTTTGTATGATTCAACGTCCAGAGTAATATCCACTTCACCCATCGGCGTTCTCAGTAAAGCACCTGTTGCAGAAACCGTGGCAAATGCATTGGCCCATGCTGGCAAGTTATGACGATTGGCAATGTAATCAAACGCTTCATTGTGGCCCACAGGTAACTGGATGCTTTGTATATCAAAATTTTTCAATGGAATAACCCTCTCTATAAATAATCAATTAAATGTAAGCCACGCTTTTTCGTGCTTACCCTGATTTAGAGTGAAGGGTGATACGATGTGTGACTAAATATTTTAAAAAATTTAAAATAAATCACCCAATCATCGTCTCATCGTTACCTTTTACCGCCGTCTCAGCCCCGACTAATTGGCAATTTCATTGACGGTAGTTTTTAACCATTGGGAAAAACTGTCATTGATTGGCACCACCGGTTGCGCCCGATAGATTGCCGCCGCCCGTCTGGCCTGCTGTAACTCAGCCACTTTTTCCAGGGCTTTGCCGCGTTGGGGATCTTGCTGGTATTTGTCAGAGAAGATCAGGTTCTCAGGGTCAATCCGTTTTAATTTCACCGCCGTTGTCACTCTTTTGCTACAACGACAGTTATTCTCTTCATTGGCCCAACCACAATGATTTTGCATAAATTCACTGATGGTATTTCTGGCCCTGGACAGCCGCTTACGATAAGCAGCAGCAGGCATATCGAGCAGTGCGCTGGCTTCGGCGTGATCTAACTCCAGGATTTCACCTAAAATATAGCTGAGCCGTGAAACTCGATCCAAACACTGTAACATCGCCAGAGTACAACCCACCCTAAGCTCGTCCAAAATCCGTTGATACTCCGGCGTGGAATTTTCATCCTGATGGGCATCTTCTGGGGTATTTGACAGGTCTTCTGACATCATGTCAAAACTGATATGTTGTTCTTTCATGCGCTGTTTCTTTAAGCCAATCAGATGGTTACTGGCAACCCGATAAACCCAGGTGGTAAATTTGGCTTCGCCGCGAAAAGAATGCAGGTGGGTGACCACTTTGAGTAAAATATCCTGGCTGGCATCTTCGGCATCATGGGGGTTCCAAAGAAACTTAACGCAAAGCGCATATACATCGCTTTTTACCTGCTCCAAAACACGATATAACGCGTGCTTGTCTCCTTCCTGGGCTTGCTTAACCAATGACTCTACAACGGCCAACGTGGCGGTATTCATATCTGTAAAACTCCTGTTGGTATTACGAAATGACATTCAATATCGATTCATCGAGAAACCGGTATTTTCAGAATCAAAAAAAACCGGCAATTTCACCAGATTTGAGGGTCCAACAAGAGAGCAAAACGGGCAGTTCGCAAAAAATTCCAACGATTTTCACATTTTTTAAAAAAGCCTAGAAAATAAGAAAGTTGGTCACACCCGCATCCTCATAACACTCCAAATTAGCAAATGGTAATGTCGTATTAATGAGTATTTCAAAAGCACATATGAAATGCGCATCGATATCGGTTGATGCGCGACATATCGTTCAAAAATTCGTTGTTTACCACAATATGAAATCTTGCTGTGCTAAAGCTAGTTAAATATTCCAGAGGGAGAAGCAACTAGCTTGAAAAACACCGCAGCTGAGTTTTCTTAGACTAGCCACTATAGAGAATTAGCGGGACCTAGCAAGAGTTTATTTACGCATGTAGAAAAACTTCAATAAGCAGTGGTGAACCTGGTCCGTTGGTGCTTCGGCTGTTCAGCTTCATCGAGCAGCACTACTGCGAAATCTTCCATGGATATTTGAGATACTCCATTTCTATCAAATATAAGTTCGTTTGAACCTAGTCGGTATTTCCCAGTACGTGTACCCGGAATTAAGACGGCCGGTGGGCTAAGATAAGCCCAGTCGGCATTCTTATCGGCAATGCATATTTCATGCTGGAAAAAACATGCGCGTGCAATATTGATAACCTCTTTTGGAAGAAAATTGGGCGCTGTTAATACGCTTATATCACCCTGACCTGGTAACTTTAGACTCGCTGCACCACCTACGACAAGTAAACGGACATTCGATTTTGCTACTCCAATTAATATTGATTTAGTAATAGGTGCCAGTAAAGCTTCATCACCTGCTGGCGGACGAACAGCGCTGATTACCAGATCCTGGCCTGAGCTTAGTTGGACAACGTCATTTATAATCCCAGCGTCTCCTGTACGCTGGATTACACCTTGCGGCAACATACTAAACTGAGTCGGGTTGCGGACAACGGCGGTGACTTCATGACCACGGTGCAAAGCTTCTGATACCACCCTGCTACCGACTTCTCCAGCTGCTCCAAAAATTGTGATTTTCATTTTTATTTCTCCTCGATTGTATCTGTTGTAGTTAGTTGTTGATGTTTGGAAGATCTTTGTCAGGAATTACATATAACTAAGGCCTTGCTCTAGAAATAACCAACCAATAGCCACTGCCGTTATTGGACTGAGGAAGCCCAGCATCGAGACAGAAGCTGGTTCAAGTCGAGACAAACCTCTAAACCAAAGTAGGTAAGTCAATGCCGAACCAACAAGACCGAGATAAATAAACCCCAGCAGGTTGTTTTGAGTAAGGGCTGGTAATGCAGGCTCAAACCACATAGCCGCAGGTAATAGTAATAGGCCGCCGGCGACAAGCTGCCAACTGGTAAATGTTAATAGTGATACCTGTGGCTGCCAGCGACGACTAAGTACAGTTCCCAGACCCATAGAAAGGGCGCCAACCAGACCGGCTGCTAGACCCACTGGGTCAAGAGACGCTTGTGGTGTGAGGATCAAGATTCCTATACCGCATATACCTATAACTGCGGCTACTAGAGCCAGAGGACGTATTGAAGTTCCCAAAAAAAAGCGGGCAAGAATTATCACTATCAATGGTTGGATTGCGCCCACAGTAGCAGCGATGCCACCAGGTAACCGATAGGCGGATTCAAACAACATCCACCAGAAAATAGAAAAATTCAGTCCGCCAAGCAGCAAAATTTTAAGCCACCAGTTTCCTGATGGTAGCTGACGAACCACCAGTAGCAGCAGAAGCCACACCGGTAGCCCACGTAACATGGCAACGGTTAATGGATATCCAGCAGGTAAGTATTCCGTGGTTATCAGGTAGCTACTGCCCCAAATTACAGGTGATATCGAAGTTATTAATAAGTTGGCATTACGCGTCATGATAATTTTCGGTTCTAATATCTTGACGTCAAGATATCATAGTTAATCTTGACGTCAAGATACATTTGTGTAATTATTTGTCATATGGATAGAGTAGATAAAATTATTGAACAGTGGAATCGAGAGCGACCAGACCTCGATGTTAGCTCGATGGGCCTAGTTGGACGTTTTAAGCAAATAACCCAACGCCTAAGTCTTGAAATGGCTAAAACATTCACAGAACATGGCTTAAACCCTGCGAACTTCGACCTACTAGCAACACTACGGCGCGCTGGGCCGCCTTTCGCATTATCCCCCAACGATTTGATAGCCTCCACGATGGTAACGTCCGGCACAATGACCAACAGGATCGACCAATTAGTAAAAGCCGGACTGGTTGAAAGGATACAGAATCCCAATGATCGTCGTAGTATTGTTGTTTCGTTGACCAAGAAGGGTTTCACAATGATAGAGCCAACATTAAAAGCGCAGGTCGCAACACAAAACAGGCTAACCTCTTGTTTGTCAGAGGATGAGAGCAAGAAGCTTAATAACCTGCTTCGCAAGTTATTAATGAGTCTTGAAAATCAATAACCATTAGAGCTGAAGAAGGTTTTTGGCGAAATTGATTAGATAAGATAGCATCATGCATATCTACTGTTTTGAAATTTATGTTGATTACATGTGGGTTCCCTAGGGATGTGCCTACACATTGGGCAACGCAAGAAATGTCATATGAATGTTTTTAAGCTGACAAAATGGCGACAGTGCATATCTCGCGATTTAGTGATAAATGTCAGACGAATATTTGATGATATAGAATCAATCGGCCCATATTCTCTGATAATAATCGAGAGAATGTTAATTTTCAGTTGTATTTTTATTTAAAGAAAAACTAACTAAAACAAAGTTTTAATCCACTCTTTTAATTTTTGAATATTGGTTTCATGGCTGCGCTTTTTTAAATATGAAAAATAATAAGCGTAATTAGGATGACAGTAGGCCGAACTATCTAACAAGATAAGATCTCCTGATTCTAATTCATTTTTGATCAATGTTTTGTCCAATATTGCTATACCTTGTCCTGACAGTGTAGCTTCAAGCATTAATAGCGTATGACTAAGAAATATTACCTTGGGATTAGCAGGTATTGTCATGCCTTTCCAATGAAACCAATTATTCCAGCAATTGACGTTAATTAGGTCAATTAAAGTAGCATTTAAAAGTATTTTCTCAAGGGAGGTGTGCTCGAATGTTGAGTACAATGATTTTGAGCAAACAGGATAATATTTCTCATCATAAATAAATTCACTTCGGTACCTAATATCTTCAATTTTACCTGCTAAAACGACATCTAAGTTTAGCTGAGCCATATTATCCTTTTGAGTAATCATTCTTACTCTTAGGTCTAACTCGGGTAAGTTGCTCTGCCAAATTCCAAGTTTAGTTGTGAATCGTTTTGTTTCGAATGCACTTGATATCCCTATTTTAATAATGTTTTTGTCGTAACCAAGAAGTTCTTTCGAAGCTGTTAACATTTGAGTAAATGCTTGTTCTATCGAGATTGCGTATTCCTTTGCTTCAGGAGTAAGGCTCAATAATTTTCCTTCTTTAATAAATAGCCTACAGCCAAGATCACTCTCTAAGCGCTTTATTTGGTGGCTCACCGCACTAGGTGTTATATGTAACTCATTTGCTGCGTGAGTGAAATTTAGATATCGAGCAGCAACAGTGAATGTATATAGTGATTTAAATGATAATTGATAGAGTGAATTCATGTGAACTATGAGTTTTTATCATGATAGAACAAAATAATATCATTTATTTCTACCTTTGAGCAATTGTTATAGTGAAGCACATTTAAGGATTTGGAGCGAAATACATGACATTTATTCAAAAATCACAAACGAAACAGCCGGTAATGTTAAATTCAGTAATTAAAAAGACTATACTTAAAACTTTATTTATCAGTGCAATATCAAGCTTTAGCGTAATGGCTCAAGATCAAGGTGATTATTTTTGCGGTGCAGACCTTCCCAAAGAGTCATTGTCCATTGAAAGCATCATTCCAGCATTGTACAGAACAGTATCAGGTGATGCAGGCAGTGTAAAAAATTGGTCGTTGTTGAAACAACTTCACTCACCGAACGCAATTATAACGCCATTATTTCATGAAAATGGTTTGCCAACGGCAAAAATTAGCAGTGTTGATGAGTTCATTTCATTAAATGAACAGATATTTAAAGATATAAATTTTTATGAGAAAGAGGTGGCGAGTAAAATTTTTGTCTATGGACACATGGCGACAATATTGAGCCACTATGAATCGAGAGATGATATTAATACCGCACCTTATTCTCAAGGAGTTAATTCTTTTCAGCTACTAAATGATGGAAGACGCTGGTGTGTTATCTCGGTAACGTGGGACAGTGATAAAGGCGGGCATCCTATTGAAATTGGGTTGTTTAAATAGAAAGTGACGAGAGTGTTTTCAGTGGGAATGCCAATTGCTTTAACTTATTATAGGAGTTAGGGCAATTGTCACTCTGTTTCGCTTTAAACATTAGCGCCAGTGGACCCCTTCATGTTCTCGGTCTGCAAGCCGTATGAACCAAAATGATATATTCGTTTAATGCGCATTAAATTGTCAATTATCAAAATTCTCGCTTTTGCTTAGGCTAAAAGTTGATTGATTCGGGTTATTAGGCTGATAAGATACTAAAATTATTAATAATTAAAGTAGTATGAATGTTGAGTTTCGGTGAGCCTCTCAGGATGTTTATCGGAATTATCGCTAATACGTTAACTTACTTAATTACGGAGGATTTATGAACATCAAAAAGTGGATGTGGCAGATCACGACAATATCTGTTGTCTGTGTATTGCTACTTAAACCAGAGTTAGTGTCTTTAGCTTTGTTTGTTGACACTCTTGGGCTTGATATATTCTTATTACTTATTGAAGTACAGATAGTGGCTGTAGGTGGGTATTACTTTCATACTTGGTTTAAGCCGTTATTGATGCCTTTCTATAAATGTTTACTTAAAGCTGACCCATATTTTTTCATCCCAACGAAGGATTCTGTTGGCAAGTACCCGATGATTTTGTGCCATGCAGTCCCTTTTTTGATGTTACTAATTATCGGTGTCACTGTCGCTAAACCAGTGATTGATATGGCATGACTTTAGTTAACAAGCCTCTGAATTGAGGTTTTTCAAGGCTTTCATGCCATTTGCTGAGCAAATCGCCCGTCAGCACTTGGCTCACTTATTAGAGGGGCTTAACCCATAGAAATTTTAATCTGGGACTCATGAGTTAGAATTAATGTTCTAACTAGTAAATATGCCTGGGAGCGCGAATGGTTTATGCCCCAAAGCTTGTTAGTGCAGAGCTTATTGCAAAATGTGTGACCGACTTAGTTGACCAAATATTAGTAATGCCACAAAGTGACAGCATAAATAGTGGCGATTGAGAGTCGCTAAGTGACGCTAAATAGGGATATAAAGATGTGGTCTGATAAAGAATCAAATATTGATTTTCTGAATTTCAATGAAACTGCCGAATCCATCAAAGATCTAATTACTGAAAAAAATCTTATGCCAATAAGTGTTGGTGTGTTTGGTGATTGGGGAGCAGGAAAGTCAACAGTTTTAGAACTAACAAAGTCTGCACTTGCAAACGACAAGGAAGATTATATCCAAGTAAGTTTCGATGCATGGATGTTCCAAGGTTACGACGATGCCAAAGCTGCATTATTGGAGACAATCGCTGCAACACTCGTCAAACGAGCCGAATCAGACAAAAGCTTAAGCGCGAAGGCCAAAGACTTTGCTGGCCGAGTGAACAAGATCAGACTTATGGGGCTTCTAATGGATGCAGGCAGCCTCGCAGCAGGTGTTCCAACATTTGGCGGGTTCCAAAAGCTTTTCGGGATGTTCGGTGGCGGAGAAGACGGTGAGTATGATTTCGATGATGTTAAGAATGGAGTCCAAGGTGCGAAAGAGGTTGCTAACAGAAACAAAGACCTTCTGGGAAAGAAAAAGGATTTCTCTCCGCCTAGAGAAATCAAGGAATTCAGACAAGCATACTCAGATCTTCTTGCCGAGTTCGGTAAGCCACTAATTGTCTACGTTGATAATTTAGACCGTTGCTCGCCCTATAACGCAATTTCAACGCTAGAAGCTATGCGCCTTTTCCTATTTATACCCAACACGGCATTTGTCATTGCTGCCGATGAAGACATGATCCGACTGGCTGTCGGTGAATACCACAAGGGCTCATCTCAACGTCATCAAACTGACTATTTGGATAAACTGATTCAAATACCTATACATGTCCCGCGCCCCGGCACTCTAGAAATTAGAGCCTACTTGTTAATGCTAGTTGCGCTCGATCACGGCATCACGGGGGAACCGCTTGAGGCACTACGACATCAGCTTGAACTCAATCTCAAGATGTCTTGGAAAGAGGAAGCTGTCGCTATCGATGATTTGCTCGAAGGAAAAAAACTTCAGGACGCTCCTGAGCTGAGGAGTAAGTTCGTAGTTGCAGAACAACTTGCGCCACTTTTAGCGGAGTCATCCAACATCAATGGCAACCCGCGAATAGTCAAACGCCTCCTTAACCAAGTCAGAATACGAAGAAAAACAGCCCTTAGACGTGGTATGCAGTTAGATGAAAAAACCATAACTAAGCTGGTGATCTTTGAACGTTGCCTTGGAACAAGAGCTACTAACAAATTCTACGAAATGATTGATTCCGAAAACGGAAAACCGAAGATTTTGGCTGAACTTGAAGCGGAAGGAGCTAACATCGATGAGATCACACTACCTGAAGAGTGGAAGGCCGAGAAAAACTTTCTGGCTAAATGGTCAAAACTAACGCCCAAATTTTCTGAAGTTAACTTGACCCCTGTAATGGTCAAGTATTTCTGGAGAGATTTTAAGCCGCTTTTTTTAACTCATTATATTTTTGATGTGGCGTCTTATAATCTATTGCTGAATGTCTGCGTTTGTAATTGTAGAACTGGATATATT